>CAZJNB010000151.1:0-5491 GCA_964547385.1 uncultured bacterium | reverse complement strand
ATCCCAACTGCGACTCGTGGGCCGTCGACAGCAGCGGTAATACCGCCCACGCGTGGTATTACTACAACGGTTGGACCCACGCGCCGGCACCCGACGGCGCAACGTATATGATCCGCGCCGTTGTGTCGGAACCGTCCGCGGTAGCGCCAGCAAGCCTCGGCAGCGTCAAGGCCCTCTACTACTAGGATAACTCGATACCGACGATTCAGGGAGCCCCTCGCGGGCTCCCTCTTTTTATTGCCGTCAGCATCCCTCGCGCCGTTTTCTAGCCCCGGGAAAGACGGCGCCCGCGCTTCTGGCGACGTCGCGCGGCCCGGAGCCATTAAAATTATCCGCGCGTATTCAACGAAATATAAGCGCCAAAGCCATCGCGCTCAATATAACATTAACAAACTCAAAAAAGGCCTTGACGAGGTGCTGGCTCGCTGTTATATAGTAATACACAAAGTAGGGAATTAGTTTGATGGCTAAAGGACCTTACGATAATTTAATCAATTTAGGTTTGACGGCGTACGAAGCCCGGACGTACGTCGCGATACTGAAGCACGCCAACGGCAAGGCCCGAGTTATTGCGGCCGACGCGGGAATACCTCAGCCGCACATTTACCGGGTATTACGTCGCCTTCTGGAGCTGGGCTTTGTAGTCCGCTCGTCGGCGGGCCGTACGACGTATAAGGCGGTGGCGCCGTCGCTGGTTTTGGCGAAGTTGAAAGAACGCGCTGAGACCCGGCGCGCCGAGGAGGACGCGTCTTTCGCCGCGGCGAGAGAAATCCTCGGGACGATATACGCGCAAGGCACACAACCCGCTTTGGCGGAAGGGACCGTAGAGATCGTCAAGAACGCCCACGATATATTCGCGCGGTTGGCGCGGATGTACGAAACGGCCCGGCGTCGGCTGTTCTCTTTCAACAAGCCGCCGTACGTAGAGCGGGAGGGTCCCCGCGTAGCGTTGGAAGAATTCTTTGCGCCCGCGCTGGCGGCTCTGGCCCGCGGCGTCGAAGTTAAAAGCCTTTTCGAGAAAGGGGGGAGCCTACCGCCGCCGGAGCAGATGCGGTTTTTAACGGAACGGGGCGAAGAGTTACGGGTCGTCGGCCGCGTCCCTATGAAGCTCTTTGTCGCGGACGGCCGCGAGGTCTTGATGGCGCTCGAGCACCCGCCGAACGCTTCGGCGACAACTACCTACCTCGCGTTGAACCATCGCGCCCTGGGTGAGACGCTGGAATCGTTTTTCGAGCGTTTGTGGGCGGAGGGGACGCCGATAGAATTATGAGACGCGCGCACAACCGACGCCGCCCGGAAAATCGCGGCGGCGTTGCCGGACGGGGACGTTCAACGGGATAAACGCGGTTAGGAGGAACATTATGTTTACGCGAACGTTGGTCGTTATATTAGCGGTCCTCGTCGCCGCCGTCGCCTGGGGCGCGGACGTAGCGGTAGCGCACGGCGGCGCGACGGCGACGACGACCGGCCCGCCGGCGGTAGCCAGGCCGGGAACCGACGCCACGATGGAGCTCAAATGGGACGACGGAACCCGCACGAACGAGTGGGCTTGGTATACGGGCGCCGACGCTTGGCAGTGTCAGGAGTTCGACATCAGCTCAATCAACATGTGTAATTATATCGAATACATACGCTTCAATACCTACCCCAACTGGCCCAATAATACGTACGAAGGCGGCCGCAATCTACGCGTTCTCTGGTGGCTCGCCGGCATCAATGATGTGGGGCCCGGAATACCGCGCGAATACCGGCGGCGGCTGGAACGAACTGGACGTTTTTTGGGACCTGGGTTCGCAATACGACTTTATGGCCGCGTGGGAGCAATTATACGACTACCCGAATCGTGACTCTTGGTCTGTCGCCGGCGGCGACGATACCCACGGCTGGTATTACTACAACGGTTGGTCTAGCGCGGCCGGGAAATGGGGGGGGACGTATATGATCCGGGCCGTTGTCTACCAATGGGGGGGTGTTACCCCCGCGAGCCTGGGCCGGGTCAAGGCCCTCTACTACTAGGATAATTCGATACCGACGTCTAAGGGAGCCCGCGAGGGCTCCCTCTTTTTTATCGCCGTTCGGCATCCTCGTGCGTTTTCCCGCCTTACCAAAGGCACGGCGGACGTTTTTAGCAATATAACGCCGCTCGGAACGAATTAAATTATCCCTTTGAATTCAACAAATAAATACAACAATAGCGACCCAGCTAAATATAATATGAATAAAATCGAAAAAACCCTTGACACCTGGCGGCTAGTGTGTTATATAGTAATACAGGATGTAGGTAATAAAAATGACGTTAATAGAGCCACATATCTATTCAATATACTCAGCCCTTACGGCGCATGAAGCCGGACGGCTAAGGCCAGGCCTTCATGTCAACGCCGTACGTACGGTGTAAGCGGCGGGCGCTGCCGGGCGCCGGCGCTTAGCAGAGCAAACCCCGGCCGGAGGTGCATTATGTTTATCCGAACTTTCACCATTATATTGGCGGCCGTGGCCGTGGCCGCGGCCTCGTGGGCGGCCGACGTAGCGGTCGGCTATAACGGCACGCCGGCGGCGCCCGTGGGCCCTCCCACCGTAGCCGAGCCGGGAACGGACGCCACGATGGAGCTCAAGTGGGACGACGGCAGCGTCCGTAATTATTGGGCTTGGTATACGGGTACTAACGCGTGGAACGTCCAGGAATTCGATATCAGCACTATCGCGAGCTACAACTATATCGAGTACATAACCGTCCAGCTTTCATACCACGGCGGCCGTGTAGGGATCTACGACTTCTCCGGTGGTTCGCCGGGGTCGCTCTTATGGGGCCCAAGTAGCAACGGTTCTTCAGGCCGTTTCACCGTGGGGTGGAGTTTGGGCGAAGTCCAGCGGTTCGGCGCGGCCTGGAACCAGTACTCCAACTATCCTAACTGCCCCTATTGGGCCGTCGCCGGCGGCACGACCGCCCACGCGTGGTATTACTACAACGGCTGGTCGCACGGGTCCAGCCAATTCGGCCGGACGTTTATGATCCGCGCCGTCGTCGACGACGAGCACCCCGCCGCCGTCGCGCCTTCGAGCCTCGGCCGCGTGAAAGCGCTCTACTTCTAAACCCGGCGTTAACGGTAGGCCCGGGAGGCCCGGGTCTACCGTCGCCAAAGGAGGTTTCACGAAATGAACGCACGAGTTGTTATAACGTTGGCGGCACTCGTAGCCGCGGCCGCGGCTTGGGGAGCGGACATAACAGTAACTTCTAAGCCGGCCGCGGCGCCGGCCGGCCCGCAGGCCCCAAACCCCCGCGGAACCGACGGCACGATGGAGCTCAAGTGGGACAGCGGCTCGCCCGGTTACTACATCCAATGGTATACCGGCTCAGGCGCGTGGGTAATGAACCAGTTCGACACCGCGACGATCTCGGGCTACAACCACGTAGACAGCGTGCGGTTTTACGCCCAGAGTCCCGGAACCGGTCGGATCAAGGTCGCCTCCGGCTCGCAGGTATGGGGCCCGGAGTTTCGGACCTGCACCGCCGCCGGTTGGAACGAGCTGAGCGTCGATTGGACCCTCCCCGGCGGCGCGACCGACCTCGGCGTCTATTGGGAACAATTCTATAACTACCCGAGCGGCCTGGGCTTCTACCTCGACGGCCAAAACGGGACCGGCAGCCATTCCTGGTATTACTATAACGGCTGGTACCCCATCACCTCCTTGGGTTACGGCAACCGCGCGGTATTGCTCCGGGCCGTCGTGAGCAACAATTCCGGCGTCGCGCCGTCGAGCCTCGGCCGCGTGAAAGCGCTCTACTTCTAAACCCGGGGCTAACGGGTAGGCCCCGGCCTACCGCCCCCAAAGGAGGTTTCGCGAAATGAAAGGACGAATTATTATAACGTTGGCGGCGGTCGTTGCCGCGGCCGCGGCCTCGTGGGCGGCCGACGTAGCGGTCGCGCATAACGGCACGACGGTAACGCCCGTTAGCACGCCCACCGTATCGCGGCCGGGAACGGACGCTACGATGGAGCTCAAGTGGGACGACGGTACCCCTACTAACAGATGGGCTTGGTATACGGGCGCGGACGCGTGGATAGCCCAGGAATTCGACATCAGCACGATATCCAGCTACAATTATGTCCGCTACATCCGCTTCTACGCCTACGGCAACTGGCCCAACGGCATCTACGAGGGCGGCCGTATCGCCATCTACAGCTTCTCAGGCGGTTCCCCCGGGTCAATATTATGGGGCCCGGAATACCGTCCTAACACCGGCGACGGCTGGAACGACCTCGACGTATGGTGGAGCCTGGGCACCGTAACGAACTTCATGACCGCCTGGAACCAGTTTTACAACTACCCGAACTGCGACGGCTGGTGCGTCGCCGGCGGCACGACCGCCCACGCGTGGTATTACTACAACGGCTGGTCGCACGGGTCCAGCCAATTCGGCCGGACGTTTATGATCCGCGCCGTCGTCGACGACGAGCACCCCGCCGCCGTCGCGCCTTCGAGCCTCGGCCGCGTGAAAGCGCTCTACTTCTAAACCCGGCGTTAACCGGTAGGCCCCGGCCTACCGCCCCCGAAGGAGGTTTCGCGAAATGAAAGCACGAGTTGTTATAACGTTGGCGGCGTTCGTCGCGGTGGCCGCGGCCGGGTGGGCCACGGACGTCGCGAGCGCGGGCGCCGGCGGCGCGCCCGGAGACGGCGGCCAGATGTGGCTCTATTGGGACAACGGCACCGCCTCGGGCGGCTTCACTACCTTTGCGGGTAACGACTTCGACATCTCTACGACCCCCTCCTATAATTATATCGACTCCCTGAGGTGCTACATTTACCCAAACTGGCCTAACAGCACCTTGGAGGGTGGCCGCATCGCCATCTACGCGTTCTCCGGCGGCTCGCCGGGCTCCATCCTGTGGGGCCCCCGATTCCGGGCCAACACCGCCTTCGGCTGGCTAACCTACGACGTAGGGTATAGCCTAGGCTCCCAACGCACGTTTATGGCCACGTACGACCCTTTCTATAATTACCCCAACTTCGACGTGTTGTCTTTGGATACCGACACCTCCGGCGGCTCGCACTCGTGGTATTACAATAACGGGTGGAAGCACCCAAACCGTAACTTGATGTTACGCGTCTCCGTATCGAGCGGCGCCGCCGTAACGCCCACGAGCGTAGGCCGCATCAAGGCCCTCTACTATTAACCAGCTTAGACCTACCGCCGAAGCGAGGGAGCCGTCACGGCTCCCTCTTCTCTTGGACGGACGGGGCCGCCGGGCCGCGCGAAACTTCTTTGACGGCGCCGCGCGCCCTATGTTAAACTCCCACCTAACGCTGAGAGCCCATTATGGCCGAACGATACCTCGTAACCAGCGCTTTGCCCTACGCCAACGGGCCCCTTCACGTGGGCCAGCTCGCCGGCGCCTACCTCCCCGCGGACACCTTCGCCCGCTACCTCCGCGCCGCCGGCAAGGACCGCATCTACATCTGCGGCTCCGACGAGCACGGCGTCCCCATC
>CAZJNB010000150.1:0-5515 GCA_964547385.1 uncultured bacterium | reverse complement strand
GGGGGGGGGGGGGGGGAACAAGGCGGCGGGCGAGACCTTCTGGGACCCGATGCGTTACGGCGAAAGCAAATAGCTGGTTGTAGGCGAACTATTATCCGTTCTTAGAGGAGGTCAACGCGTAATGAAGCTGTTTATCGATACCGCCAACCTCGACGCCATCCGTCGCGTCGCGGCCTTGGGTTTACTCGATGGCGTTACTACCAACCCGACGCTCGTCTCGCGCGAGAATATGCCGGCGGATAAACTTTACGACGAGATCGCGAAGATCTGTGAAGGCCCTATAAACGTCGAGGCGGTGAGCCCGGACGCCGACGGCATCGTCGCCGAAGCGAAGGCGTTTCACAAACGCGACGCCAAGTTCGTCACCAAGGTCCCTTGTTGCGAGGAGGGCTTGAAGGCGGTGCGCCGGCTCGCCGACGAGGGTATTGTGGCGAACGTAACCCTCGTCTTCTCGCCGGCGCAGGCCCTGTTGGTCGCGAAGGCGGGGGCTGGCTACGTAAGTCCCTTCATAGGCCGGCTAGACGACATCAGCCATAACGGTATGGACCTTATCGAGGACATCGTGGATATTTACGACAACTACGACTTCACGACCGAGGTCATCGTCGCGAGCATCCGCCATCCGCTACACGTAGTCGAGGCGGCGCGCATCGGCGCGGACGTCGCGACGGTCCCGCCTGCGGTTATCGATAAATTACTTAAACACCCGCTCACCGATATCGGTATGAAGAAGTTCCTCGACGATTACGCGAAGATCCCCAAGGGGTAGGAGGCTCGCGCCGGGGAACGTGCCGCGTTAAGGAGGGAAGATGCTCGAATTCCGCTTCAACTTCATCGATATCTTTCGGGCGCCTCGGCTCGCGTTCAGCGCCAAGAAGATATGGATTCAGCTTCGGGCGTTGGCGCTCGGCCTTATCCTCTACAACGTATTTACGTACGTCGCTCTGGCGGTGTCCGGCGAGAGCGCCTACGGCGTATGGCGTTCGTATTACCTGTTCCCGCCGGTAAATTTCGGTTGGGGCGGCTACGCGTTGAACGCCGCCGGCTACATCCTGTGGGCGGCGGGAGTGCTGGCCTTCTTCCTCGTGAACTTCCTCGCGATGACCGCGGTGGCGAAGGTAACGATCGAACAGCTCCGCGGCAATGACTTCTATTCCCGGCGGGAGGCCGGCGCCTACGTGCGGCGGCACTGGCGGCCGGCGGTCTTCACGCCGGCGGCGGTCCTCGTCTCGCTCGCCTTCCTTGTAGGCTGTGGCTTGTTGGTAGGGTTGGTGGGGAAGGTCCCGTGGGCCGGCGAGGTCGTGACGTCGCTGTTGGTAGTGCCGCTCTACGTGGGCGGGCTCCTCTTCGTATTCTTGGCGTTGGTCTTTATGGTTTCATTTTGGCTCACGCCCGCGATCGTCGCGACCACCGGCGACGACACGTTCGAGACGTCGTTCGAACTCTTCTCGACGCTCTCCGGCCAACCGTGGCGACTGGTCGTCTACGAGGTCCTTGCGCGGGTGCTCACCGTCGGCGCGACGGCCCTCTTCGCCCTTTTCACCGTCATCGCGCTTAAGGTAGTGTTCTGGGTCCTGGCGGTTCCGATGGGCGCGAAGTTCGCCGCGGCTTGGGCCGGCGCGTGGCGGGTAATGCCGGGCTGTCTCCGGGGCGCGTATCCCGGCGAGTGCCCGGCGTCCGCATGGCTTTCGGCGTGGCTCGGGCGATTGGGTCTGGGCGGCGGTGCGGCCTTTGTGCCGTTGCCCTGGCCGCAGGCGATCGCCGCGACCTTCATCTCCCTCGGCCTGCTGGTCGTTCTGGGCATCGTCGTCGCTTACGCGCTGAACGTGCATACGGCGAGCCAGACGATCATCTATACCGTGCTCCGCAAGAAGAAGGATGACGAGAACCTGCTGGAGATGTACGATGACGAGCTCGAGCAGGCGATGCGGGAGTTGGAGGAGAGCACGGCCGAAGGCGTAGCGGCTGGGGCCGGCGGCGAAGGAGAAGCCGCGCCGCCGTCCGCGACCGGGGAGCAAGCCGATGAAAAAGATAACGGCGACGCCTAAGGCGCCGGCGGCCATCGGACCTTATGCGCAAGCTACGGTCGCGGCCGGCTTCGTCTTTACCGCCGGCCAGATCGCGCTGGAGGCGGCTTCCGGCGAATTGGTCGGCGGCGACGTCGCGGCGCAAACGCGGCAGGCCCTCGCAAACCTAACCGAGGTCTTGGCCGCGGCGGGCGCGAGCTGGGACGACGTCGTGAAGACGGTGATATACTTGGCCGACCTCGCCGACTTCGCCGCCGTTAACGAGGTCTACGCCGACTTCGTAGGGTCGGCGCCGCCGGCCCGGGCGACGGTTGAGGTTGCCGCCTTGCCCAGGGGCGCGCTCGTCGAGATCGACGCGGTCGCCTACGTGGGCGAAAGGTAGCCGGATGGCGCCGAGGCCGCTCGTCCTTTCCCTTTCGTCGGTAGCGCTGATATCGCTGCTCGCCGCGCCGGCCTGCCGGGATGAACCGCCCGGGCCGTCGTGGTTTTACCTCACTATGCAGAACAGCGGCCTCCCCAGCGATACCGTCTACGGTATATACGTCGCGGGCGGCGCCGCCTGGTACGCGACCGACGCCGGCATCGCCTACAACCGCGCCGGCGAATGGAAGATCTACGACTACGAGACCTACGGCCTTCCTACCGATAACGTCTACGACGTGCTCGTCGCCCCGGGCGGCGACGTCTGGGCGGCCACGTCCGTCGGCGTTGTCCGCCTCCGCGACGGCGGTAACGGCGCTATGGATTTCTATACCGTCAACGACGGCCTTCCGGCCAACCGCGTCGTCGCCGTAACCTACGACGGCGCCAAGGTGTGGTTCGCGACCGAGGGAGGGCTCGCGCGTTTCGACGGCCCGGGCTTCACCGCGTTCACCGTCAACGACGGTCTCCCGGGCGACGACGTGCGGGACGTCTACGCCGTAGGGGTGGAACAAGTGTGGGTCGCTTGTATCGGCGGCGCCGCCTTCTACGACCACGGCCAGCTCGTGGAATATACGCCGCTGAGCGCGGGCCTGCCGTCGGCGAACGTCTACGCGGTGGCCGCGCGCGGCGCCGTCGCGTGGCTCGGGACCGACCGCGGCCTCTGCCGCCTCCGGGACGGCTCGTTGGAGAAGGTCTATACCGCCGGTAATTCCGGCCTTAAGGCCGACATCATCAACGCGTTGGCCTACGGCGCCGGCGGCGAGCTGTGGCTCGGGACCGCCGGCGGCGGCGCGGCCCGCGGCGTCGGCGACGGCTTCGAGACCTTCGACGAGCCGCGTGGCCTGCTGGACAACTACGTCCTCAGCGTCTTCGGCGACAAGCTCGGCTACATTTGGTTGGGGACGTTGAGCGGCGGCGTGAGTAGGTATTACGACTGAGCGCGCGAGCGATGGGAGAGTGCCGCGCGCGGCCCGGGAGGCCGCGCGTTTTTTATTTCGCCAGCTCCAGCCGGAGGCGCCGGGCCAGCACGGCCCGTTCCGCCGGCGACGGCGCGCCGTCCACGAGGAAGTGGAGGATGGCGTTGGGCTCCGCGGCGACCATATTGGCCGCGGCCTCTTTGTAATAGAGGCTTACCGCGTTGATGGGCTTCCTCGTCGTGCGGACCGCCGCCGCATCGGCGCCGAGGAGGAGGTGCCGGTTCCACGAGTGGAGGACGGGGAGGCTGAGGAGCCAGCAAGCGATGAACGCCGCGGCGAGGAGGGGAAGGGCGGCAGGCTCGTCCGGTTTTCGGCCGCGCCGCCGGCTTAGCGCCGCGACGACTGCGTCCGCGACCAAGAGCGACGCCATAAAGATAATTAACGTGGCCGCGGCCAGCGGCGCGCGCCGGTTCGCCTGGGCGCGGGTGATGGCGCCGGCGAGCAGGACTTCCGTCTCGTAACGGCCCAACGCGTCGGCGCCGGCGGTAACGACGAACGCGCCACGGTGGGGCGTCGCCCGGGCGCGGATTAGGCCCCCGGCCGCGCCCCTTCGCTCCACGAACACTTCGTAGGGGGGCATCTCGTATCGGGCGGCGAGGTACGCCGCGCGCTCGGCCAGAAAGCTTGTGGGGGGCGGCGCGGTCGCGGAGAGCCGCCGGGGGTTGTCGAGGAGCGAGCTTCCGACCGCCGCGGCTACCGCGGCGAACGTCAGCGCAAGCCACCACGTCCGCGGCCAGCATCCCCGCGTGGCCGCCGCGGCGAAGGCGAGGGCGAACGCGGCGACGCCGTAACATACGGTCTTTGTGATTATCGCGGTCGCGCCCGGGGCGCCGGCGGCGGCGCCGAGGGCAAGGGTGCGCGCGAGTGCGGCGCCGAGGGACCATACGGCAACGACGACGCCGACCGTCGCCGCGGCGAGGAGAGACTTCGCGAACGGGCGCTCGCCGGCCAAAGCGACGACGCGGCTCGCGCCGCCGCTGAGCCAGAGGGCCGCGAGCGAGGCGACGACGAGTAGGGCCGCGGCGACGGCGCTAAGCTGGCGGGCCGTCGTATAACGCGCCGCGGCCAGGAAACGCGGGTCCCCGAGCGCCGCTTCCTCGGGCCGAGGTAGCTGGGGCCCGACGGTATAGACCAGCCCCCGTTGGCGCATCGGGACCGGCTCGTCCGTTGCCGCCGGCGCGGCCGCCGCGGCGAGGACGCCGAGGGCAAAGACCCCGACTGTGAGGGTGAGGACGCGGACCATCGGCTACGAGGATAGCATACGGGCCGTGGCCCGTCAAACGGGCGGGCGTTTAATTCCGGGGATTAAGTAGGGTAGCCTTAAAAGGAGACGCCCCGCGGCGGCGGGGCTTTCTCTTGGGCGATGCAGGACTTGAACCTGCGGCCTCCTGCTTGTAAGGCAGGCGCTCTGGCCAACTGAGCTAATCGCCCGGCCTAACCTAATATCGCTATAACTTCCTCAGAACTCGGACGCCGGCGGGTCGTCCGCGGCCGGCGGTTCTTCGGGCCCCGGCGCCTCCTCGGAAGGCGGCTTCTCCTTCGCGGCCGGCGCCTCGGCGTCTTTCGCCGGCGCCGCGGCGTCCTTCTTCCGCGGTCCTTCGCCGCCGCCCCGCGGCATAAGGACCAAGCGCTCTACGACGACCTTGAGCTTGGAGCGCTTATCGCCGCCGCTGGTCTCCCAGCGGTCCTGGTGGAGACGGCCTTCCAGGAAAACCGGCTTACCTTTAGCGAGGTAGTCGCGCGCGATTTCGGCGTTGCGCGCATACGCGGTGCAATCGATGTATGAAACCTCTTCTACCGTCTCGCCGGCGCGATTGCGGTACGTGCGGTTGACGGCGAGCCGCAGGTCCGTCACGACGCTGCCGCTCGGGAGTTCGCGCGTCTCCGGCTCGGCGGTCAGATTTCCCAAAAGGAATACGCGGTTGTAATTGGCCATAGGTCCTCCTTTGTTACCTCCACCGCATATCATATGGCCGGCGCGCGCCGAAGTCAAGGGAATTGTATCGGCGGGGATTGCAGTTGCTAACCCGGGGGGGTGGTGTGTCTCCGGGGTGGAGGTGTGGCATAGGAAAAGGGCGAATGTAGGAA
>CAZJNB010000149.1:0-5557 GCA_964547385.1 uncultured bacterium | reverse complement strand
TGCCGATCTGCGCGTAGCGTGCGGTTCGCCGGCCGTATCCGCCGGCGCCCGGCCGAAGCCGCGGTAATCGAATAACAGGACGCCGAAGCCCGCGTGGTGGAAAAACTTCGCCTGGTCCGTCAGAAAGCGGTGGCCCCGGTTCATCCCGACGCCGGCGCAGATGATTACGACGGCGTCGCTCTCGGCCGGAACGTACCATCCCTTTATCTCAAAACCATCGGCCGACGCGAAAGATACGTCCTCAAAGTGAAGGCCCGCCGCGGCGAGAGGATAGACCGGCTCGTAGAAGCCGGCCGCGTCCTTATCGCGGAAGAAAATACGGCCCCGGCGGAGAACGCGCGCCAAGTAAATCGCGAGCCCGAGAGCTCCGAGTAAAACGAAGGCCGTCGCTATGAATACACCGAGCAAATGCGCCCTTTTCCTCTATCGCCGTTCCCGCGGCCGGTAGTTCACTTTGGCTCGTCGTAGACGGCCGTCGCCTTCATCAACCGCCTGACGACACGCTCTTGGCCCAAAAGCGCGGCCATCTCGAAGAGGGAAGGGCCCGCGGCACGGCCGGAAAGGGCGCCGCGCATCGCGTGAATAACCTTCCCGGCGCTCACGCCCTTCTCCGCGGCGAGCGCCCGTATCGCTTCCTCGACCGTCGCCGCGGCGAAGTCGTCCACCGCGGCGCACGCCTCCGCAACGTCGCGGAGCATATCGGCGCCGCCCGGCAACTTACGCAGGTTCTTCACCGCTTTCTCGTCCCACGTAACGTCCTCGCCGAAGAAGAATTCAATAAGCCGCGGCGCTTCCGCCAGCGTTTTGACCTTATCGTGCTCGAGCGCCAGCGCCGCCCGGGCCAAGGAGGCCCGCTCGTCGTCCTCGGCGCCGATAAGCGCCGCGGCCTCGAGCCAAGGCCGGGCCCGCGAGAACAACTCCGCCGCGGAGAGCGCCCGCAAATAATGACCGTTCATCCACGTAAGCTTCTCGACGTCGAAGACGGCGCCCTTCTTCGCAACCCGCTCCAAGGAGAATTCCTTCACGAGTTCCTTGAGGCCAAAGAGCTCGCGCTCGCCGTCGTACGACCACCCCAAAAGCGCCAGGAAGTTCACGAGCGCTTCCGATAGATACCCCTCGTCCCGATAGGCGAGGACGGACTTCGCGCCGTGCCGTTTGGACAAACGGCTCTTGTCCGGCCCGAGCAGGAGCGGCAGGTGGGCGAAGAGCGGCGGTTCGACGCCGAGGGCGTGATAGACCGCGAGCTGACGGGGCGTATTCGATATGTGGTCCTCGCCGCGGATGACGTGGCTTATCGCCATCGCCGCGTCGTCCACCGCGCAGACGAAGTTATACGTCGGCGAGCCGTCGGGCCGGGCGATGACGAAGTCGTCCAAATCGCTCGCCTTTATCTCGACGCGGCCGCGAATGATGTCGTCGAAGCCGAGGTCGGCGTCCGCGTCCAAACGAAAGCGGAGGCACGGCGTAAGGCCCTGCTTTTTTAACCGTTCCCGTTCCCGCGGTGAGAGATGGGCACAACGGCCGTCGTAACGCGGCGCCTCGCCCGCGGCCCGCATCCGTTCGCGCCGCGCGGCAAGTTCCTCCGGCAAGCAAAAGCACTCATACGCCGCGTCCTTCTCGAGCAGTTCCCGCAGGTGCTTATCGTAGAGCTCGCGCCGCGCCGACTGGCGATACGGCCCGAGGGAGCCGCCGACGTCGGGACCTTCGTCCCATTCGAGGCCGAGCCACTTCAAGCTCTCGAGGATAGAGAGGTAATACTCATCGCGGGACCGCGCCGCGTCCGTGTCCTCGAGGCGCAAGACGAACGTGCCCCTATTACGCCGGGCGAACAAATAATTGAAAAGCGCGGTGCGGGCGCCGCCGACGTGAAGGTGGCCGGTGGGCGCGGGCGCGAAGCGGACGCGCGTTCGTCTCTTCGCCATCAACTACCCCTTAATCTAAAAGTAAGTGTCCCGAGAGCGTTCCGGTGAAGTCGAGCTACGCTCTAATTATCGTATATACTATCACAAAAAGCGGCCGGCCTAAAATATTTTCGCCCCGGCAGGCCAGAATATTCTATACTCGTGGCCGCCCGACGGCAATTATGAGCATCTTCCTCCGCAAGGCTTGGCACCTCTTGGGGCTGGTCTTCGTCGCGCCGTATTTCTTCGGCTGGCTCGGCAAGAAGGGGACGCTGGCCTTCGTGGGCGCCGTGCTCGTCATCGCCGGCGTCCTCGAAGTCGCGCGCTTTCTATATCCGCCGGCGTCGCGCGCCTTCGCCGCGACCTTCCGCGTACTTTTGCGGCGAGAGGAATACGGCGCCGTCAACGCTACCCTTCCCTACCTGGCCGCGACGTTCGCGACGGTCCTCCTCTACCCCCGCGTCGTCGCCGGCGTCGCCGTAGCCTACCTCGCCGTCGGCGACGTGGCCGCGGAGCTTGTCGGCCGGGCCCTCGGCGGCCCTCGACTCTGGCGGCGTAAAACCCTCGCCGGGACTTCGGCGTGCCTCGCGAGTTGCTTCCTGCTCGGCGCGTTCGTCTTCCCCTGGCCGGCGGCGCTCGCGGGCGCCGCGGTCGCCGCCCTCGCCGAGCTACTCAGCCCGGGCGCCGCCGACAACTTCACGATTCCCCTCGCCGCCGGCGCCGTATTATGGCTGGCCGCCGGCCCCCTCGCCTAAGGACCAGAGAGCTCACCGATGCCGGCGCATTTTCCCCTTGACGCCGCGACGGAATTATATTACTATATAATCATATAGTAATATGGATATTAAGGACATCACCGAATTGTTCAAAGTGCTCGGCGACCGCAACCGCCTGCGTATCGTCGCGGCGCTGGCGCGGCGCTCCGCGTGCGTATGCGAGTTGGCGCAGGCGCTGGGGCTGAACCAACCGAACCTCTCGCGCCACCTCCGTCTCCTGGAACGGGCCGGCGTAGTGGAGAGCCGGCGGAACGGCGCGTGGACCGATTACACCCTCCGGCGCGACGCCGCGACACGGCCTATATTGCGGTGGATAAAGAACGCCGTAGCGGCGGACGAAGAGATTCGACAAGACCTCGCCGCACTCGCGCGGGCGGACCGCTGCGAGATATGGGAGAAGAAACGCCGAAAGAAGATAAAACCTAAACGCGAAACGGCGAGAGTGAACGGGAAGGGTTCGGCAAGATGACGTTGTTACGGACGTTGTTCTTGGGCGGCGTAGGCGCTCTCGTAGAATACCTCTCCGGGCACGTACTTAGTTGCCTCGTGCCGGCGTTCTTCGTCGCCGGCGCGATTCAAGTATTTCTAAAAAAAGACGCGGTCCTCAAGTACTTAGGCCCGGCGGCCAATAAATTCGTGGCCTATAGCGTCGCCGCGGTATCCGGAACGGTCCTTGCCGTCTGCTCGTGCACCGTGCTCCCGGTCTTCGCCGGGATATATAAACGCGGCGCGGGTATCGGCCCGGCGACCGCGTTCTTATATTCCGGGCCGGCGATAAACGTTCTCGCGATCGTCTATTCCGCGCGTCTCCTCGGCTACGATATCGGCCTGGCGCGCGTAGTCGCCGCGGTAACTTTCGCGTTCGTCGTCGGCGCGGTGATGGCGGTCGTTTTCCGCCGGGGCGAAGTGGCGCGCTCGCAAAACTTCGTCGCCGCGGCGCCCGAGGAAAACGAAGAGCCCCACGTTATGGGCAAACGGTTACTCCTGTTCGCTTCCCTTTTAGGTTTGCTCATCTTCGGCGCGGCGAAAAGTTGGACGCCCGCGGCGGTCTTCCTCGGCTTCACTGTCGCCGTTCCGGCGCTCCTCTTCCACCGGCAAGATATTTGGGAATGGCTCCGCGAGACGTGGCACTTCATCATCTTGATAACGCCTTGGCTCCTGGGCGGCGTCTTCGTCGCCGGCATTCTCAAAACCGTAATACCGGAGGGTTGGGTCGCCGCCGCGGTCGGCGGGAATACGGTGCCGGCTAATTTCGTCGCGTCCGTCTTCGGGGCGCTAATGTACTTCGCGACCCTCACCGAAGTTCCTATCGTCCGGGCGTTTATGGATATGGGGATGGCCAAGGGGCCTGCGCTCGCGTTGCTCCTCGCCGGCCCGGCGCTGAGCCTTCCTAATATGCTCGTGATACGGTCCATAATGGGGACGGCGAGGACCGCGGTATATATCTCGGTCGTGGTCGTAATGGCGACCGCCAGCGGCTTCTTTTTCGGTTTTATCTAAGGAGGTTCTAATGAAAGTCGAAGTCTTCGGGCCCGGCTGCCCGAGGTGCGAGGAGACGCACCGCAATATTATCAACGCCGCCGCGGAATTGGACATCGCCGCCGACATCCAATATATAACGGATATCGCGACGATCGCCGAGCGCGGTATCCTAAATACGCCGGCGGTTGTTATTGACGGCAACTTGGTCTCGTCGGGGAAAATACCGCCGGTCCCCCGGGCGAAAGAGTGGCTTCAGAAATATAACAAGTAACGGCAGGGTTGCGATGAGGGCCGATTTCGGCGCGGCCCTTCGCCAGCCGAGGAGGCGACGATGCCCTGGTTAATCGGATACGAGCGGGAGAAAATACCCTGGTTCCCCACCGTCGACGAGGCGAAGTGTCTTTCGTGCGCGATGTGTATGAATTGCGGGAAGGACGTCTTCGACTGGCGCGACGGGAAAGCGACGGTGGCGCGCCCGTATAATTGCGTCGTCGGCTGTTCCACGTGCGCGGCGTTGTGTCTGGGCGAGGCCATAACGTTCCAGCCGCTCGGGCCGGTCCGGGAGATTTATCGGCGCGAGAAGATATGGAGTAAAGTAAAACGCGCGCTACGGGACGCGGCGAAGTTACCCGCGGCGGAGCATACGGAAGTAGGCGAATAAAACGAATTCCTACTTTAGCGTAGGGCCGCTGTGAACGAAAAAACCGGCAAAAGGCTTTCGCTTCTCGACCGCTTCCTGACGCTGTGGATCTTCGCCGCGATGGCCGCGGGCGTGGGCGCCGGCTACCTCTTCCCCTCTCTCGCGACCCTTATCGGCCGGCTGAGCGTAGGGACGACCTCCATCCCCATCGCCGCGGGCCTCATCCTGATGATGTATCCGCCGCTCGCGAAGGTCCGCTACGAAGAGATGGGAAAGGTCTTCCGCAACGTCCGCCTGCTTGTGCTTTCTCTCGTGCAGAATTGGGTTATTGGACCGGTGTTGATGTTCGGCCTCGCGGTCCTCTTCCTCCCGGACAAATCGCCCTATATGACGGGCTTGATTATGATCGGCCTGGCCCGCTGTATCGCGATGGTCATCGTCTGGAACGACCTCGCGGGCGGCGACGCCGAGTTCGCCGCGGGGCTTGTGGCCCTCAATTCGGTTTTCCAGGTTCTCTTCTACTCGGTCTACGCTTACGTATTCGTAACTGTCTTGCCGCCCGCCCTCGGCCTCAAGGGCACCGCGGTAGCCGTAAGCATCGGCCAGATCGCGAAAAGCGTCTTCATCTACTTGGGGATACCGTTCCTCGCCGGGATTATAACCCGTTTCGCGTTCCTCGCGACCAAAGGGCGGACGTGGTACGAGAGCCGCGTCGTGCCGCGCCTGAGCCCCCTGACGCTCGTCGCCCTCCTCTTCAC
>CAZJNB010000148.1:0-5679 GCA_964547385.1 uncultured bacterium | reverse complement strand
TTAATTATCAAGCTCTTAACCTTAATCTTTGTGGCTAGAATACGACTTTACCCTTTCCTTATTATCCTTAAGTTACGGAGGTGGATAGAGATGGGGGTCCACAAAACAACGGCGATAATATTCGCCCTCCTCGTTCCGCTTGCGGCCGCGGCCGGTTACCAATACGAGGGCCAGTGGGGCTCCAAGGGCTCCGGCAACGGCCAGTTCTTGTATCCCCGCGGTATCGCGATTGCGCCGAACGGCGACGTCTACGTAGTCGATATGAGCCATAACCGCATCGAATACTTCACCGCGACCGGCTCATATCTCGGAAAGTGGGGCCGCGGCGGCACCGGCGACGGCCAGTTCAACCAGCCGCGCGCGGATTCGGTAGCGGCGAACGGAACCGTCTACATAACCGATAGCGAAAACCACCGCATCCAATACTTCACCGCGAGCGGCTCGTTTTTAGGGAAGTGGGGTTCCCTCGGGCCCGGCGACGGCCAGTTCAACCGTCCCCGCGGCGTCGACGTCGCCGCGAACGGCAACGTCTACGTTACCGATACTATGAACCACCGCGTCCAATACTTCACGCCGAGCGGTTCCTACCTGGGCCAGTGGGGCACGTACGGGACCGGTAACGGCCAATTCGACGAGCCTACCGGCGTCCTCGCCGCCGCCAACAACCGCGTCTACGTCTGCGATATGGTCAACGACCGTATCCAATATTTCACCTTGAGCGGGAGTTGCCTCGGCCAGTGGGGCACCCGCGGCACCGGCGACGGCCAGTTTCGGACGCCGATATGCATAGATACGCCGGCGGCGGGCTACTTCTTAGTTACCGACCTGGGCAATAGCCGCGTCCAATACTTCACCGCCGACGGCTCTTTCGTCGGCAAGTTCGGCTCCTTCGGGACCGGCAACGGCGACTTCGACCGGCCGTGGGGGATAGCCGTTACGACGGACGGCGCGCGCGTCTACGTGGGCGATATGGACTTGTGCCGCATCCAATACTTCAAGGACGTGGAGGCCGTCGCGCCCGCGTCGCTGGGCAAAGTGAAGGCGTTGTTCCGGTAGGGGCGTAAAGCTTTACGCCCCTACGGAGTGGCTGAGGAGGGACGACGATGAAGAGTAACGTACTTATTTGGGCGGGGGCGCTGTTGGTTACGGCCGCCGCGGCGCAAGCGACGGGTTGGGTCTACGCGGGCCAGTGGGGGACGGAGGGCTCCGGCAACGGCCAGTTCAACTCCCCCTACGGCGTCGCCGTGGCGCCGGCCAGCGGCAACGTCTACGTAGCCGATTCTGGGAACCACCGCGTCCAATACTTCACCGCGACCGGCTCGTTCCTCGGGAAGTGGGGTTCTTACGGCTCGGGTAACGGCCAGTTTCACGGTCCCTACGGCGTCGCCTTCGCGCCGGCTAGCGGCAAGGTATACGTAGCCGATAGCGAGAATAACCGCATACAATACTTCACCCCGAACGGCTCGTTCCTCGGGAAGTGGGGGACGTCGGGAAGCGGTAACGGCCAATTCAATCTGCCGTTCGATATTACTTGCGCGCCGGGTGGTAACGTATATGTAGCCGAAACGTTTAACGACCGCGTCCAGTATTTTACGCCGAGCGGCTCTTTTCTCGGGAAGTGGGGCTCGGTAGGTTCCGGCAACGGCCAGTTCGTCGAACCTCTGGGTATCGCCGTTGCGCCGGCCAGCGGCAACGTCTACGTAGCAGATTCGGTCAACGAACGCGTCCAATACTTCACCGCGAGCGGCTCGTTCCTCGGGAAGTGGGGTTATTGGGGCACCGGTAACGGCGAGTTTAAATATCCCGACGGCGTCGCCGTCGCGCCTAGCGGCTACGTCTACGTAGCCGATACCCAGAACGACCGGGTCCAATACTTCCGTTGGAAGAACGAACCAGCCGTAGCGCCGGCCTCGCTCGGGAAAATTAAGGCGCTGTTTAAGTAGCGGCGTAAGGCCTTGCGCCCCTACAAAGTAGGCGCGGTATTGTTGGCTGAGTTCGTATTAAACGAAGGAGGGTGACGATGAAAAGGATCTTCGTTAGTTGGGTAGTAGTGTTACTGGTTGCGGCCGCCAGCGCCGGCGCGGGATACGTCTACGCGGGCCAGTGGGGCTCGTGGGGTTCCGGCGACGGCCAGTTCTACTGGCCCCAAGGCGTCGCGGTGGCGTCGGCCAGCGGCTACGTCTACGTGGCCGATACCTATAACCACCGCATACAATACTTCACGGCGAACGGCTCGTTCCTCGGGAAGTGGGGCTCGTTAGGTTCCGGTAACGGCCAGTTCTATAGGCCCTACGGCATCGCCGTGGCGCCGGCTAGCGGCAACGTATACGTAGGCTCCAACGACCGGGTCCAATACTTCAGCGCGGGCGGCTCGTTCCTCGGGAAGTGGGGCTCGTTAGGCTCCGGTAACGGCCAGTTCCTTGGCCTCGGCGGCGTCGCCGTTGCGCCGGCCGGCGGCTACGTCTACGTAGCTGATTACGGCAACTCCCGCGTCCAATACTTCACCGCGAGCGGCTCATACCTCGGCCAATGGGGCGGCGCCGCCCAGTTTGATACCCCTGAAGGCATCGCCGTCGCGCCGGCTAGCGGCTACGTATATGTAGCCGATGATTGGCTCTACTGCGTCCAATACTTCACTGCCGCGGGCTCTTTCCTCGGGAAGTGGGGTACGAAGGGCTCCGGTAACGGGCAGTTCGACGGTGCCGGCGGCGTCGCCGTTGCACCCGCTAGCGGCTACGTCTACGTTACGGACGGCAACCAGCGGGTCCAATACTTCACCGCCGGCGGCGGTTACGTCGGCCAGTGGGGCTCGGGCGGCTCCGGCAACGGTGAGTTTAATGGCCCTTACGACGTTGCCTTTGCGCCCGCCAGCGGTTACGTCTACGTAGCCGACTGCGACAACAACCGTATCCAATACTTCGGTTGGAATGAGGGTGCGGTGGCGCCCGCCTCGCTCGGCAAAATTAAGGCGCTGTTTAAGTAGGGGCGCAAGGCCTTGCGCCCCTACAACGGCTCCGTGGTGTTCTTTGCCGAGTTAATATTAAACGGAGGAGGGACGACGATGAAGAGGAACTTCGTTAGTTGGGTAGTAGTGTTACTGGTTGCGGCCGCCAGCGCCGGCGCGGAATACGTCTACGCGGGCCAGTGGGGCTCGTTCGGCGCCGGCAACGGCCAGTTCAACTACCCGAACGGCATCGGCGTTGCGCCGGCCAGCGGTAACGTCTACGTAGCCGATACCCAGAACGACCGGGTCCAATACTTCCGTTGGAAGAACGAACCAGCCGTAGCGCCGGCCTCGCTCGGGAAAATTAAGGCGCTGTTTAAGTAGCGGCGTAAGGCCTTGCGCCCCTACAAAGTAGGCGCGGTATTGTTGGCTGAGTTCGTATTAAACGAAGGAGGGTGACGATGAAAAGGATCTTCGTTAGTTGGGTAGTAGTGTTACTGGTTGCGGCCGCCAGCGCCGGCGCGGGATACGTCTACGCGGGCCAGTGGGGCTCGTGGGGTTCCGGCGACGGCCAGTTCTACTGGCCCCAAGGCGTCGCGGTGGCGTCGGCCAGCGGCTACGTCTACGTGGCCGATACCTATAACCACCGCATACAATACTTCACGGCGAACGGCTCGTTCCTCGGGAAGTGGGGCTCGTTAGGTTCCGGTAACGGCCAGTTCTATAGGCCCTACGGCATCGCCGTGGCGCCGGCTAGCGGCAACGTATACGTAGGCTCCAACGACCGGGTCCAATACTTCAGCGCGGGCGGCTCGTTCCTCGGGAAGTGGGGCTCGTTAGGCTCCGGTAACGGCCAGTTCCTTGGCCTCGGCGGCGTCGCCGTTGCGCCGGCCGGCGGCTACGTCTACGTAGCTGATTACGGCAACTCCCGCGTCCAATACTTCACCGCGAGCGGCTCATACCTCGGCCAATGGGGCGGCGCCGCCCAGTTTGATACCCCTGAAGGCATCGCCGTCGCGCCGGCTAGCGGCTACGTATATGTAGCCGATGATTGGCTCTACTGCGTCCAATACTTCACTGCCGCGGGCTCTTTCCTCGGGAAGTGGGGTACGAAGGGCTCCGGTAACGGGCAGTTCGACGGTGCCGGCGGCGTCGCCGTTGCACCCGCTAGCGGCTACGTCTACGTTACGGACGGCAACCAGCGGGTCCAATACTTCACCGCCGGCGGCGGTTACGTCGGCCAGTGGGGCTCGGGCGGCTCCGGCAACGGTGAGTTTAATGGCCCTTACGACGTTGCCTTTGCGCCCGCCAGCGGTTACGTCTACGTAGCCGACTGCGACAACAACCGTATCCAATACTTCGGTTGGAATGAGGGTGCGGTGGCGCCCGCCTCGCTCGGCAAAATTAAGGCGCTGTTTAAGTAGGGGCGCAAGGCCTTGCGCCCCTACAACGGCTCCGTGGTGTTCTTTGCCGAGTTAATATTAAAAGGAGGAGGGACGACGATGAAGAGGAACTTCGTTATTTGGGCGGCCGCGCTGTTGGTTACGGCCGCCAGCGCCGGCGCGGGATACGTCTACGCGGGCCAGTGGGGCTCGTTCGGCGCCGGCGCCGGCCAGTTCGTATATCCTTGTGGCGTCGCTATCGCGCCGGCTAGCGGCTACGTCTACGTAAGCGATTCCGGCAACCACCGCGTCCAATACTTCACTGCCGCGGGCTCTTTCCTCGGGAAGTGGGGCTCGGGCGGCTCCGGCAACGGCCAGTTCTACTGGCCCGAAGGCGTAGCCTTTGCGCCGGCCCGCGGCTACGTCTACGTAGCTGATTCGGCGAACGACCGTATTCAATACTTCACCCCGAGCGGTTCGTTCCTCGGGAAGTGGGGCTCGAGCGGCTACGGCAACGGCCAGTTCCGCCATCCCGAAGGGGTCGCTTTTGCGCCGGCCAGCGGCTACGTCTTCGTGAGCGATTACGGCAATCACCGTATCCAGTATTTCCGTTGGAGGAGCGAGCCGGCGGTGGCGCCCGCCTCCGTCGGCAAAATCAAGGCGTTGTTCCGGTAAAGGCGCCCGGCCTTACGCCCCTCCTGGGGGCGCCGCGGCCTTTGACCTTTACCGGGCCGCGGCGTTATATTATACTCCCTCGCGAAGCCGACCCTATGAAGATATTACACCGTTACGTTCTGGGCGAACACGCCGGGCCGTTCGTCTTCGCGGTCTTCACCGCGACCTCGGTCCTCCTCCTCGCGCGCATCTTCAAGATGATGGAGCTCATCATCAGCAAGGGCGTGGACGTCCTGACGGTGGGGGAGCTCTTCAGCTACCTGTTGCCCTCGCTCCTCGCGCTCACGGTCCCGATGGCGATAATGGTCGCGTCGTTGATGGCCTTCGGCCGCCTCTCCGGCGATAACGAGATAACGGCGCTCAAGGCCGCGGGCATAAGCCTCTACCGGATTATATGGCCCGTCGTCGTCGTCGGCCTTGTTATGGCGGTGGGGATGTATTTCTTCGTCGACCGCGTCGTCCCCGCGGCCAACCTCCGCTTCAAGGATTTAATGCTGTCCATCGGGATGAAGCGGCCGGACCTGGAGCTCCGCGAGCGCGTCTTCATCGACGACTTCCCCGGCTACGAGCTCTATATCGGCGATTTGGACGACCGCACCGGCGAGATGCGCAACGTTACCATCTTCCAGATGGAGGGCGGCCGCCTGAAGAGCACCATCCTCGCCGCGCGCGGCCGCG
>CAZJNB010000147.1:0-5733 GCA_964547385.1 uncultured bacterium | reverse complement strand
AGGTTGACCGAGACGCTCGTCTTGCCGTCGGCCAGGCCGGTGCTCGTCACCAAGACCTTGTCCACTTCGACGTCCACGCCCGACGCCCGGATCGCCGTCCGGAGCGTCCGGAAGGCCTCCGCCACCGGCGACTTGGGGTAGTTGTGCGTAACGAAGTAGACCTCGTCCTCCCCCGAGCGCCGGGCGAGGCGGCCGACGGCGCCGCCGCCCACACGCGGGATTATGCCGATGACCGGCCGCTCCAACCGCCGCTCGACCTCCTCCACCGTATTCAGCGACGTATCAGCGAATTCCAGCGCGTAGGCCAAGCCGACGCCCAAAAACATCCCCAGGAATATTCCCACCAAAATGTTCTTGATATAATCAGGGCTTATCGGCTTCTTGGGGACGAGGGCATAGTCGACAACGCGGATATCCGCGGTCTGCATCGCCTCGTTTATCTTGGCCTCTTGCAACTTCTCGAGCAACATCGTATAGACTTGCTCGTTGACCTGATAGCCCCGGTTAAGCCGGTTAAGGCGTAACTCCTTCGCGGGAAGCTTCGCGGTTACTTCGCGATAACGCCGGATCGCGCTCTCGAGCGGACCTCGCTCCTTGTCGGCCAACTCGATGTTGGTCGCGAGCTCGCCCCGCTCCAAGACCTCGCCCAGGACCTTACCCAGTTCGTCTTCCATCGCCGCGATCTCGCCGTCGAGGGCCTTCACCGCCGGGTGAGCCGGCGTCTTCGTCTGGAGGAGTTCGGCCCGCCGCCCCCTCAGCTCGATGAGCCGGTCCTCGAGTTGTTGGAGGGGGCTCCCGACGGCGAAAGCCGACGTCAAGACCTCCGCGGCCCCAAAACCCTCCGGCTCGCCCGTTAGCGTCTCCCACCGCCGTTTCATCAACTCGAGCTCGACCGCGGAATACTGCCGGTCCAAACTGCGCTGGAGAAGGTCGGCCTCGAGATCGCCGAGGACCTTGGCGTAGCGGCTCGCTTCCGCATCCATATCCAGGATTCCCGTCTCGCGCTTGAAACTCTCGAGCTCCTTCTCCGCGGCGCGTAGGTTGGCCGCGGTCCTCTCGATCTGGCCTTCGATGAAAACCCGCGTGGACGTGGCCTGGAGCCGCTTCTCCTCCAGGCTCGCCGCGACGTAAGTGTCGGCCACCGCGTTCGCCAACGCCGCCACCCGCCGCGGGTCTCGCCCCTTCACCCGAACCCGCACCACGTTCACGTTCTCGATGGGCTTCACCCGTACCGAGCCCATTATCCTCCCCACGACCGCGTCCACTTTATTTATCTGAACGTCGAGGCGGTCGCCGCGGCGGGCCGCGTCGGTCCGGACGACGAGCGAACCGAACGCCCCCTCGAACCGTTCCCCCACTTTGCCTGTACCGGCGGCCTCCTTGTCGTAGACGGCGTCGAACGACTTCGGTCCGGTGAACGTGAGGGTTAAATTCCCCGCGGGCGTCCCGGCGGCGATCTTCCCGTCCGTTACTGCGTCGCGGAGGGCAGGGCGCGACGGCGTGACTTTATACGTCATCCCCAGACGGTTGGCCACCCGCGTCAACAGCGCCCGGCTCTTTATCATCTCGATCTCGGTCTCGAGAAAGTTCGGCTCGTAATAGAACGACGAGAAGATGCTCTGGCCGGCGATGCGCTGGCTTATCTTGATCGTAACGGACGTCTGGTAGACCTTCGGCATACGCAGACTCACGAGCGTCGCCAACATCACCGTCGTCAGAAAGACGATGATAACCGCCCACTTGCGGCGGGCGACGACGCGCACGTAGTCCCCCAGCGAGACGCCGGTATCGAACGCCCGAAGCTCGTCGGTTACGTCTTCGCGCGGGTCCATTATACGTTATTAAGGGTTATGCCCTTCCTCCACGCCCGCCGGGTCGATACACCGGACCCGGATAACGCCCTCGGGCGTTATATCTACGGCGTAGTCGACGTCGTCCTCATCGTCGTCCGCGGGGCAGTCGAGGAACGACGGGTCGATGTAAGGGACGCCGTCATCGGGTTCCACTAAATCGCCGCGGGGTGATAGGTCCAACTCTTTCAATTCTTCGGGTTTCTCGTCGGGATGGTCGAAACCCCACATCTCAGGCCCGAGGGCGGTCGCGACGTTCCGCTGATTCTCGCGGCACTTCTCGACGCGTTGCACGGCCGTAAGTTCTCCCTCGCGGTGGCTCGGCAACATCGACTTTACCCACAAGATTAAAGCGAAGATCGCGATGACGACGACGGCGCCGATAATGCCCGTTACCAAGCCGACGATGGCACGGCGACGCCCGGCGCGCCCGCGCCGCAACGCCGCCACCGCGAAGACGATCGCGACGACCGCAGCCGCCAGCGCGCCGCCGAGGCCGATAACCACTAAGACGATGTTGCGCGTCGTGTCCCGCGGCGCGAGCGAGAAGTCGCCCTCGCCGCCCCACTGCGCCAGCGCCCACAAGACGACGAAAAATAATATCGGCCACAGGCTCACTAAGCCCGTGATAAAACTCGCCGTCGCGCCGCTCTTCGAAACCGGCCGCTCCGCCATTACTTCCTCCGTCGAAGCCTTCTCAACGTTGAACTCGATATTACCACATCGCTAAATAGGTGTCAAAAAATAAAAGACGGCCGCGCCCGGGCGCCGACGCCGCTCGCCCGCCCCCGCTCGTACCTTCTATTCCTGCGCCAGGAGCCGCCGGGCCGCGCCCAAGACCTCCTCCACCGTTATCGCCGCCATGCAGTTGTAATGTTCGCACGCCGCGCCAACGCACTTATCGCAGGAGAACGCCGCGGGGACCAGCACCCGCGAGACGTTCCCCCGCGGGCCCCATCGCCGCGGCGAGCCGGAGCGTAACGGCGCGAACAGCGAGACCGTCGGCGTCCCCACCGCGGCGGCAAGGTGCATCGGGCCGGTGTTGCCCGAGATGAAGAGCCGCGCGCCCGCCAAGACGGCAAGCAGGGTCCCGAGGTCCGTTTCGCCGGCGACGCTCACCCGGCCGGCGCCCTCGCCGGCGACGTAGCCGGCTAACGCCGCTTCCGCGGCCGCGCCCGTAACCACCACCGTAAGACCCGTCGCCCGGGCGAGCTCCGCGGCGAGCGCCCGGTAACGCTCGCGCGGCCAATTTAACGATGAGCCGCCGCTCCCCGGGTGGACTACGACATAACCGTCGCCGACGGCGCCCCGGGCCGATAATATCGTCGCGGCGCGGGCCCGTTCCGCCGCGCTTACCGCCAGCCGCGGCGGCGCCGCCTGCGCCGCGGCGATACCCAACCCCTTTAAATATAAAAGGTTGTATTCAACCTCGTGCCGGTCGGAGGGCGAGCGGTGAAAGAAGACACGCCGGTTATAGAAGACGGCGTAGCCGCGAAAGCCGTTGCCGACGCGGACCCTCACGCCCGCGGCCCATACCACCAAGGAATCACGCAGGTCCGGGTGGACGACGACCGCGGCGTCGTAACGGCCGGCACGGACGCGGCGCGCCGCCTCCCGCCAACCGCGCCACCCCGGCTCGGCCGTCGCGATGACCTCTGGAACCGCGGCGACGCGCGCGAGCAGCGGCGCGACCTGCGGCCGTGCCATCGCGCCCAAGCGGACCTCCGGCCACGCCGCTTTTATCGCCGCGACCAGCGGCAGCGTCAATACCCAATCGCCCAGCCGGTCGTTGCGGACGATGAGGACGCTACGGTAGGCCATCGGCGCCTTCCTCCGGCCGCGCCGCCAACGGCGCGAACAGCCCCCACAGAAGGACGAAGACCATAAGCATCGCCGGGTCCGTCACGACGTTGCCGACCAGGCCGCTGAGTAATACCGTCGCCGTCGCGGCCACGAGCCCCAAGCCGAGCGCGGCGACCGCGCCCTTCCCGCCTACGTAGGCCCGCCACGCCAGCGCCGTCGCCGCTACGACAAGCCACAGCGCCATAGCGACCGCGATAAAGCCGCTCTCGGTCGCCAGTTGGAGAAAGTCGTTATGCCACCCGATGACGTTCTCCACCGGCGAGTAGAACCGCGTTCGCAAAGGGAAGATGAGCTGGACCGTCTCCGGCCCGAAGCCGGTGAGCGGCCGGGCGAAGACGACCGCCAGGCCGCCCCGCCACAGGACGTCGCGGTAGTTCTCGAAGGCCGGGTCGCCCAGCGAAAACCGTCCCGACGCCACCCCCGCGGGCGCGTAGTAGGCCACCGCCGCGGCGAGAGCGCCGAAGATGAGCAACACCGCGAGCACCCGCCGGTCCCGTAGGACGCCGATAACCGCGACGCCTCCCGCAAACGCAAGCCATTGCCCCCGGCAAAAGGTCAACGCCAAGGCGGCCAGCGGAGGTATTGCCGCTACGCCGAGCCAAATCCGGCGGCGCCCTTTTTGGAAAAGTATGAGCGCGAGGAAGAGACTAAGCGCGACCGCCAAAATCTCCGCTAATGTCGTGTAGCCGCTCGTTCGCCCTACAACGCGGGCCACCGTACCGAAGCCGAACTCGGCGATACCCGCGGCCGCGGCCAAGACCGCCGCCGCTATGAAAATATATACGCCGGCGAGGCGACGCGGCCGGGCCAACGCCATATGCGCCAGCGGGTAATAGGCGAGCAGGAGGCCGGACTTCTCCAACCCCCGCCAACTCGCCGCCGGCGCTACCGACGTCACCGTAGAGAGGATGCGGACGGCGAGAAACGCGGCGATGGGGACGTCCAGCGGCGTGAGCCGAAGCCGCCGCCAGCCGCCCGCGGCGAGGTAGACGAGAAAGATTACAGTTATGATGAGGAGGGCGAAATAGGCCATCGACGTCGCGAAGAGCGGCGCCGGCGCGAGGGTGATGACACCCACGAAGAATAAATCCTCGAGCCGCGCCCGAAGCCGGCGTGGCCCGTCCCCGTCGCGGCTTGTTATCACCTTAGTTGACGACCGCTACCTTCCCAAAAGTCCGAGCGCCACCCGGGTCCTCGACCACGAAGAGGTAGACGCCGGAGGCCACCGCGCCGCCGCCCGCCGTCGCCAGCGGCCAATCCACGCCGCCCGCGGCGCCTACCGCGGCCGACCATACTTTCGCGCCGCCGAGGTCATAGAGCGAGAGGGTGCTCCCGGGAGCGAGGTTTCCGAAGTGGATGCGGTCGTGGCCGCGGCTCGGCTTCGCCGGGTTGGGATAGGCTACGACGCCGCCGGAGGAAGACGACGGGCCTTCCCGCGGGCCGGCGAGAGACGCCGCCGCGGCCAAGTTCACACGCGTTACGTCGCCGCCGAAGGCGGCCGTCAGATGCCCGGGCAAATCCTCCGTAGAGTGATACCAGGGGTAGAACTCAACGCCCGGGTATTCGATGGAGAGCAGGGCCGGGTAGCCGTATTGCCAGAACGACTCGTGGTCGCTGCCGCCGGAGCCGCTCGTAGCCGGGTAGATGAAGTAGTCCGGCACGTAGAGCCGCGCGACGTCCTGATACGCCGAGAGAAGCCCTTGGGAAAAGTCGTTGTAGCGCACTTCGACGTCGTGAGGCGGCTCGTCGAGGTAGGATATCATATCCATATTGAAGACGCCGCGGATGTCGTCGCCCGCGTCGGCGGCGGCCCGGGCGTAGGCCCGCGAGCCGATTAGGCCCTCCTCCTCGCCGGAGAAAGCGACCAACTTAATCGTCGCGTCGAAGCGGAAGTCGGCCAGCGCCGCGGCGGCCTCCAACAGCGCCGCGGTGCCCGAGCCGTTGTCCTCCGCGCCCGGCGCCCGGTTCCAAGGGTCCTCCGAGATGCAATCGTAATGGCCGCAGAGGATATAGATCTCGT
>CAZJNB010000146.1:0-5738 GCA_964547385.1 uncultured bacterium | reverse complement strand
ACGCGCGCCGTGGGCTGACAGAGCGCCCCCTATTCCCCTACCCGTCGCTCCTCCGCTCGATCGGGACCCGGCCGACGGCGCCGCCGTCCTCGTCAACGAGCAACGCCGGCTTGTCGTAGGCGGACGTCCAGACCTCGCCGAACGCCAACGTATCCAACAGCGGGTCCGCATAGGTCCCCGCCGGCCCCACCGTCGGGAAATATACCAGCGCCGTATCGAACATATCCGGCGTTACCAAATTCCACCCCTTCTTGGAGCCGCCGGTCCCCACCAGCGCCAACTTCGCGGGGACGCCCAGCTCCCGGCACAACGCCATTATGAGGACCGCCCGGTCGACCGTCCGGCCGTGGCCGCGGAAGGCCGTTACCGTCGCCGGCGCCGGGTAGTAGAGACTACCGCCCGAGCTCTCGACGTTGCGCACGACGTAGTAATAGACGGCCGCGGCCCGCGCCGCGTCGTCCGCCTCGGCCGGGATATCGAGCGCCGCCAGCCGCCGGCGCAAGAAGCCGTCCAACGCCAGCTTCCCCCACAACTCTCCCCGATACCACTCGCCCAACGTCTCCACGTCGCCGAAAGTGCTCACCCGGACGTACGGCGCGTAGGCGTCCGGCGACGGCATCATCGCCTCCTCCACAACCGGCGGGACGTTCCGCCGCTCGAAGATATACGCGGTGCGGCCGCCGCCGCGGACGCGCTTGGCCCGCAGGCGCTGGTTGCCGACGTCGAAGCGTAGGCGGTCGCGGCCGCCGAAGTCGCCAGCCGGCACCACAAACGCGAACCGCGTCCACGCCAGCGCCTCGGCGGACTCGGCCATATAGAACGGTTGCGAGTAATAATCGAATAAGTTGAATATCATCCGGCGGTTGACGTTGAGGTCATATGCCACTTCCAGCGTCGCGCCGGCGGCGACCTGTTCCATCGAGATAACCTTATAGCCGTTACTGTCCTTGACCGAGACCGCGTCCACCGCCTCGCCGGACGGGAGGTGGGTCCGGGCCTGGATGATCTCGGTCCCGGCGTCCGCCATCACCGTAATCTCCCCCCACCGCTCCCGGCCGGCGTCGTTCATCATCCTTATCAGGTTCCGGTTCGATTCGCGGAACGTGAAGTCGTCGTGGAGGTAGACGACCGTCTGGTCGAGCAACATCACCGCGTCGGCGTGCGGATTCTTCTCCGCCGAGAGCTCCGTGGATAGGAGCTCGTCCACATCCACCGCCAGCGCCGCGTCCACCGCGTCCGGCGCTATCGCACCCTCACGTTCGAGGTAATGCCGAAGACGAAAGTCGCCGGCGTCGAGGGCGAGCGCCCGCCGAAGCGCCGCGTAGCCCTCCTCCCGCGCGCCGTGGCCGTATAAGTAATAACCCCACTGGCGCCAGAGCTCCGCGGACCGCGGCACCGCCCGGCTCCCCCGGGCGAACCACGCCCGCGACTCCTCGTCGTCGCCCTGGCGCGCGGCGACGTCCGCCATCCCCAAATAACCGTCCTCGCGGAACGGCTCCGCGGCCAACAGCTCCTCATATTGCTCGCGGGCCCGGGCGTAATCGCCGCGGAAGAGATAAGCCTCGGCGAGCCTAAGCCGCGCGTCCCCGTCGTCCGCCCGGAGCGCCAAATATTTTTTATAATACTCTACCGCGCGGTCGGTGGTGTCCGGGTCATAGTAATAATCCGCGAGGAGCCGCCAGGCCCGGTAGGCCGCGGGGTTGAGTTCGGCCGCCGCCTCGGCGCGCCGGCGCAACTCCGCCCCCCATCCCTCCCGCGCCGCGACGTCGCCCAGGCCGCATAACGACGAGACGTAGCCCGGCTCGCGCCCGAGCGATTCCCGATAATAGTCCACCGCTTCGTCACGTTTTCCCTCGTGCGCCGCGAAGACCGCGAGCTCCTCCGTCGCGAGGACGCACGCCGCGTCGCCCGCGCGCGCCCGCTTGAGCAACGACTTCGCCTGCGCCAGCCGATATTCGCCGCCCGCCAACATCCGCCCGTAGGCCCCGGCAATATGGAAGAGGACGCAGTTCGGCGCCCGCGCCGCGGCCTCGTCCACTTGCCCGTCGCCGGCGACGACGTCCCCCACCGCCAACAGCGCCATCCCCCGATAGAACGCGGCCATCGTTCCCTCCGGCGCGGCCGGCCGAGCCGTCTCTTTCGCGGCGACGCTTACGTCCCCTACCGCGCCGAGGTCCCCCGAAGTCGCGAGCGTAAGCGGCGCCATATCCGCCGCGGCCAACACCCGCACTTTGAACGCCCACCGTCCGTCGGTCTGGGAATAGGTATCGTTGTTCCTAATCGTCTTTATCAGGAGGCGGACCCGGCCGCCGTCGGTGGCGAACCGCCGCCGTAATAGCGTCGGGCCGGCGTCGCGCGCGTCGCGGGCCATAACCTCGACGCCGCCGAGGAAGGCCTTATACCAATCGTCGCTCTGGACCTCGAGGTAATATTCCCCGGGCGGCAGCGTAAACGTGGTCGTCGCGTAGGCCACGCCCGCGGCGAAGCCCAAAGCGCCGCCGCCGTCCACGCGGCCGAAGTGGGCCTGGGTCTCCCGCCACGCCGCTTCGCCGAGCGTAACCGGCGGCGCCGCCGACAGCCCCGTCTCCGGCTCGAAAGGAACGTCAATATCGGCCAGCCCGTATTTATTGAAAACGCCGCAGAGGGCGAAGTTCTCAAGATAACCCTGGCGCGCCGCGAGGGCCGCCGCGTCCTCCCACCGCCCGAATTGGATGAGGAGTCCTTGGGCCGCTCGAGCCGCGGCGTCCCGGACCGCCGGCGGAACGTCCTCCCGGGCCGCGAGCTCCAACAGGAAGTCCGGCGCCGCGGGATACGAAGCCACTACGCCGTCGAAGAGGCGGAGCGTCGTTACAAACGCGAGGGCCGCGTCGCCGCCCGGGTAGAGCTCCAGGTAGCGGCGCCACCCGGCAAACGCCGGCTCCATCCGCCCTTGCAAAAAGTCGAGCCAGGCGGCCCCCTCTATCGCCGCGGCGTCGTCGCCATCCGCCGCCAGCGCCCGCGCGAAGAGCTCCCGCGCCACGGCCTCGTCGCCGCCGTAGACCATCGCCAACCAGCCGGCCCGCGACCACGCGCCCGCGGCCCGGGCCTCGGCCAACGCCGCCGGCGCGTCGCCCTCGCCGGCGACGGCCAAGAAGTCGTCGGCGACCGCGCCGGCCGGCGCCACCCGCCAAGCGCAGGTAAAAATTAGAACCGTTACCGTTATCCGCACGGCTCGAGAGAACGTGCTCATAGGTTCCTTCACTCGCCTTCCGAGCGGCGATTTTACGATAACCGCGCCGAGGAGGCAAGGAAAACCGGTAGCGCGGTCCAAACTCTCCTTGAAATTTTCCAAAAACGGTATATAATCGAATTGGAAAAGTTACCATATCCTCGATTTATAATTTGGAGGTGGGTATGAAATACGGATTATGGCTAGCGGCCGTCATTACCGTCGCCGCGGCAACGCCGGCTCCCGCGGCGTGGACGTACGAGGGCGAGTGGGATGGATTTTGGCAACCCTCTGGCGTCGATATCGCGCCCAACGGGATCGTATACGTAGCCGATTATCGTAACTTCCGGATTAGGTATTACACCGCCACCGGCAGCTTCCTCGGCCAGTGGGGCCGGCACGGTTCCGGCAACGGCCAATTCTTGGGCCCTGGCGACGTCGCCGTCGCCCAAAGCGGGACCGTCTACGTCGCGGACGGCAATCAATACCGAGTGCAATATTTTACCGCGAGCGGTTCGTACCTCGGGAAGTGGGGCTCGAAGGGCTCGGGTAATGGCCAATTCCGCTTCATCCATGGCATTGCCCTCGCGCCGAACGGGACCGTCTACGTCAGTGATTATTATAACAACCGCGTCCAACACTTCACCGCGAGCGGCTCCTTCCTCGGGAAGTGGGGCACCTACGGCGGCGGCAACGGCCAATTTAACCTCCCGATGGGCGTCACCGTGGCACTTACGGGGAACGTCTACGTAGTTGATGAGTTGAACGACCGCGTCCAATACTTCACGGCGAACGGCTCGTACCTCGGCAAATGGGGCTACTCCGGCTCCGGCAACGGCGGATTCGACGCGCCCAATGACGTCGCCATAGGACCCGACGGAACGGTGTTCGTGGCGGATTGGTATAACAATCGCGTCCAATACTTCACCGCGAGCGGCTCCTTTCTCGGGAAGTGGGGGTCGTGGGGCTCTGGCCCCGGGCAATTCAAAGATCCTTCCGGCATCGCGATATCGCGGACCGGCGCCCGCGCCTACGTTACCGGGTGGGGTAATAACCGGGTGCAATACTTCAACCGCAATAAGCCGGCCGTCGCGCCCACGAGCTTTGGGAAGATTAAGGCCTTGTTCGAATGAGCGAACTTGCGCTCCCGGCGCCGGCCCGCCACGGCCGGCGTTCTCATATCCGTTGATAAAGGCGGCGCCATATGTTATTTTCACACGATGAATAAGAGGAGACGCCTTTATTTCGTAATATCGGCGGCCGCGGCCCTCGGCGTCCTGTCGTGCGAAGCCGTAATCAGCCGGCCCGATACCGCGGACCCGGGAACGACGTGGCTCGCGGACGCGGACGCCGGCGTGGTATATAAAGTCAACAAGTCGTGCACCCGCGTCGTCGCGACGTCGCCGGACCTCGGGCGCCCGGCGGCGGTGGTCTTCGACTCCTACCGGGGTTATTGTTGGGTCGCGGACGAGAGCGGCGGCCGGCTCTTTCGCCTCTCGACCCGGGCCATCATCGAGAAGACGCTCTACGGCTTCGGCGCCGCGGCGGCCCTCGCCTACTCGCCCAAAGAAGGTATGGTGTGGGTCGCGGACCGCGCCGGCGGCAAAATCTACAAAATCTCCGAGCGGGGTAACATCCGGGCCGAGGCCGGCGGCCTGGTGGAGCCGGTCGCGCTGGCGGTGGACGCCCGTAGCGGCGAGGTCTACGTCGCCGAGGCGGCGGCGGGACGCGTCCGCCGCTACGACCGCGACGGCCAACTTATCGCTACCTTCTGGAACTACGACCAGCCGCGGGCCCTCGCCTTCGACAACGGCGCCGGCTACCTCTGGGTCGCCGACGCCGGGAACGGCCGCGTCGTCAAGGTCAAACCCTCGGGCGAGGTCGTCGCCGAGTCGCGCGAACTCGCGGCGCCGACGGCCTTGGCGGTCAACGTCCGCTCCGGCGTCTGCTTCGCCGCCGACGAGGCCGCCGGTAAAATCGTCTCGCTGGGCGAAGACGGCACCCTCCGGTGGACCAACGAGGACTTCCGCGCGCCGACGGCCCTCGCGGCCAACCCGGAGGAGATGTCGCTGTGGGTCGCCGACGCCTACAGCTTCTCGCTCGCGAAACTCGTCGGCGCCAGCGGCGAGGTCGGCGACTACGAGTCGCTCGCGGGATTTACGAACCCCGTAGCCCTCTCCAACGACCCCGGAATAAGGTAACGCCGGGCGATAGCATCGTGCGCCCAGACCCGGCGAGGCGAACGCCCGGGACCCAGACCGTGCGCAAGATAGACCTCCATATCCACACCGACCATTCCGACGGCGCCCTCAGCGTCGCCCAGGTAGCCCGGCGGGCGCGCCGCGCCAAGGTCATCTGCGGCATATGCGACCATCTCTCGCCCTACCATAAGATCTTCGAGGCCGGCGCCTTCGACGATTATGTCGCCGACGTCCGCGCCAGCGGCCTCCTCCTCGGCGCGGAATACTGCATCGGCGCCGAAATCCCGGTGGACCGCGACCGCCTGGGCCGACTCGACTACCTCGCCGGC
>CAZJNB010000145.1:0-5756 GCA_964547385.1 uncultured bacterium | reverse complement strand
GCTGCCAGGGTGGCGACCAGGGTCTTGCCCTCGCCGGTGGCCATCTCGGCGATGCGGCCTTGATGGAGCGCGATGCCGCCGACGAGCTGGACGTCGAAGTGGACCATATCCCACGTTATCTCTCGGTCCATTACGAGCCACTTCTGTCCCAGCAGACGGCGGGCCCCTTCCTTGACGGTCGCGAACGCGTCGGGCAAAAGCTCCTCGAGCTTCTCCTCCCGCCGCGCCCACGCGTCCTTCGCGAACGCCTCGGCCTTCAGCCGTCGGTCCTCGGGCGCCATCGCCCGCGGCAGGTGGCGCTCGAGCATATCCTCCCATCGGCCTACGGAGGCGCCCAGGTATTCTTCGACGCGCCGCTCGGCCTCCTCCTCGCCCAACAGCGCCGGCAAACTCTTGCGCAGAAAGTCCTCGCGGTCGGCGCGGAACGCCGCGCGGAAGCGGTCCGTCCGCGCCAGGAACTCCTCCTCCGGCAGCTCGTGGAGGGTCTCGTAGATCGCGTTGATGCGCTCCACCGTCGGCAGCATCTTCTTGATGTCGCGGTCGTATTTAGTCCCGAAGACTTTGGCGAAGATGCTCATTGCTTTACACCACGACCTCGAAGTCGCAATAGAGACAGCGAAAGCGCTTGCCCTCGCCCAGCTCGCCGAAGAGTGAGTCCGCGCGCGCCAGTATCGGCGTGTAGAGGTTCTTCAAATATTTCTCGCTCCCGGTTACACAGCGCGGGTTGGGGCACGGGAGCGAAAGCTCCACGCCTTTGACCTCTCGACTCGGGATATCGGCGTCCACTAAGCCGAGGAGGACCGCGAGGAGCGCCATCCGCGCCGGCACGCCGTAGCGCATCTGCTCGAAGTAGCGCGCGCGCGGGTCGTCGTCCACCTCCGGCGCGACTTCGTCCACCCGCGGCAGTGGATGTAACAACAGCGCGTCCTTCGGCATCAGCGCGACGACCTTGGCGTCCACGACGTACGACCCCTTGACCTTGAGATAATCGTCCACCGAGAAGAAGCGTTCCTGTTGGATGCGGGTAACGTAGAGCACGTCGGCGCCTCGCGCCGCCGCGGCCAGGTCCGTCGTCTCCTCGACGGCGGCGCCCAGCTCGAGCCGGAGCCGCCGCTCGACGTGGGGGGGGAACTCCAGCCCCTCGGGCGTGACGCATATGAGCCGGGGCTTGAACGGCGCGAGCGCGAGCGCCAAAGAGGAGGCGGTCCGGCCGTAGCGGAGGTCCCCCGCCAACACTACCGTAAGGTTTTCCAGGCCGCCGCGTTCCCGCTTTATCGTGAGGAGGTCGAGGAGCGTCTGGCTGGGGTGGAGGTGGCCGCCGTCGCCGCCGTTGATGATGGGGACGCCGGCGTAGAAGGAGCACGCGAGCGCGGCGCCTTCCGCGGGATGGCGGAGGGCGATGATGTCGGCATATTTATCCACTGTCCGTATCGTGTCCGCGAGGGACTCGCCCTTCGCGACGGAGGAGGCCTGGGCGTCGGCGAAGCCGATGACGCGGCCGCCGAGCCGGAGCATCGCGGAGTCGAACGAGAGCCGCGTCCGCGTCGAGGGCTCGTAGAAGAGCGTCGCGAGAATTTTCCCGCGGGCGAGGTCCGTCCCCGCCGTGGCCAACGGCACCATCTCCTCGGCTACCGCCAAGAGCGCTTTCAGGCTCTCGCGCGAGAGCCGGGAGATGTCAACGAAGTGTTTCATTACCGGGTCGTTCCGCCGGCCCCTTCGACCAGCCGGCCGTCCCACACCACCGCCCGTCCGTCCACGAACACCGCGTCTACGCGGCCGCGCACCGTCCACCCCTCGAAGGGGGTGTTCTTTCCCTTCGAGTAGAACGCCGCGGCGCGGATAATAGTCTCCGGCGCCGGCTCAAATACGGTAACGTCGCCGTGGGCGCCGGGCGCAAGGAGACCCCGGCCGTCGAGGCCGAGGCGACTCGCCGGCTTGCCGGACAGCAATTCTACCATATGTTCGAGCGAAATTATACCTTCCAGCACGAGGTGGGTGTAGATTAGGCGGAGCGTGGTTTCGAGGCCGACGACGCCGAAAGGGGCCGCGGCGAACTCTTTGTCTTTCTCCGCGGCGGTATGGGGCGCGTGGTCCGAGGCGATGCAATCGACGGTCCCGTCGACGACGGCCGCGGTGATGGCCTTTCGGTCGGCCTCGGCGCGGAGCGGCGGGTTCATCTTCGCGTTGGCGTCGAACTTGGTTGCGGCCTCTTCGTTCAGGAGGAGGTAGTGGGGGGTGGTCTCGCAGGTAACGTCCAACCCCTCGTCCTTGGCGCGCCGGATGTGCTCGAGCGAGCGCGCGGTGCTGACGTGGGCGATATGCAATTTGCCGCCGAATTCCCGGAGGAGGGTGAGGTCGCGGGCGACGAGCGTCTCCTCGGCCTCGCCCGGGATGCCGGCGAGGCCGGTCCGCATCGAAGCCGAACCTTCCGTTATGGCGCCGCCGGCGGAGAGGCCGATGTCTTCGGAATGGGCGATGAGGGGGAGGTCGTAGTCCGCGGCGTAGCGTAGCGCCGCGGCCATAACGTCGCTTGCGACGACGGGGACGCCGTCGTCGGAGAGGGCGACGACGCCCGCCTCTTTTAGCCGGCCTATTTCGGAAAGGTTTCCGCGGCCGCGCAGGCCCTCCGTTACTGAGCCGACCGGGAAGACGTGGGCGTAGGCGGCGGCGCGCGCGCGGGCCCGGACGAATTCCACGACCGCGGGGTTATCCATCACCAGGAACGTGTTCGCCTTGGCGCAGACGGCCGTGAAGCCGCCCATCGCCGCGGCCCGGGTGCCGCTCGCGATCGTCTCTTTGTCCTCGCGGCCCGGCTCGCGGAGGTGGACGTGCATGTCGATAAGGCCCGGGAGGACGTATTTCCCGGCGGCGTCCACCGCGACTGTCCCGGGCGGCGCCGAAACGCCGGCGCCCCGCGCGGCGACGAAGCCGTCCTCAAGAAGGAGGTCTTCGCGCGCCGCGTCGCCGCCGTCGACGACGGTGCCGCCGCCGATGAGGAACCGCTGGTTGTCCGAGCCGGGCCGCACGCCGTTATTATAACGCCCTTCGCCGGGTAATTCAATCCTCTCAGAAGTTATAGGGTTTTGCGATGAAGGTCCGGAATTTTAAGTCGAAGAATTTATGGGACGGCGCCGCGCGGACTACGGCGGCGGTGTCGGCGCCGCGGCTCGTCCCGGCGACGCAGACGACGTCCTCCGGCGGCACCAGGCCGGCGTCCGCGGCCATCGTCGCGATCTCCACGCACACTTTGGCGCCCTCGCCGAACAGCCGCAACGTGTTCGCGACCAACGATTCCTGGTCGCCGCCGACCTTGTCGCGGATGGCGCGCCCGAGGCCGCGGAGGGGCATCGTCCCGGTGTGGACGCGGGCGCCCGCGGCCTCGACTTCGGCGCGGGTATCCGCCGGGAATTGTTGGCCGCCCGGTTCGGCGAAGCCGGCGTTGTGCGTAACTATGACGAGTTGGATGTCCTCGCCGGCTATGGCGGCGAGCGCCACCTGCGCGGTAGCGCCGGTCGTGGAGGCGACGACGAGGTGGCGGATACGCCGTTCCCGGCACGCCGCCGCCGCGGCGTTGAGCGTCGCTTCGGTAAAGGCCGGCCCCGAGCCGTCGTGAAGTAACATCGGCTTTTCCTCCCGATAGTAGTATAGTTACCGGCGGCGCCGGCGCGGCCTACGGCGGCGCCTCCTCGCGCGGCGTGCGGATGAGCGTTAATACTTGGGCCGAGGCGTCGCTCGTGACGTCGAGGTAGAGGACGTAGCGCCGCGGGAACGCGTTGAAGAAGTCAGCATCCCGTAGCCCCTGGTCGCGCGCCAGGATGACGTCGTCGTCCAAGGCGGGGGCGTTGGGCATCGACGGCCCGCACGCCCAGGCCGGCGATATTAGGATAGCGGCCGGCCGGTACGGACACGCGGCGACCGCGGCCCGCACCGCCGGCGACATCCACCCGGGGCCGACCTCCGACGGCGGGTCTCGCAGGAACGCCGCTAACGACGGCGCGAAATACATCAAGTTATAACATATCCCGGCGGCGATGAGCGTCCCCACGAACGTGGCCGCGCGCGCCGGCGCCCACCGGCGCCGCTCGCTTAGCCACCCACTCAGGCGACGGGGGGCGTCCGCCGTCAACGGGATGAATAGCATCGCGAGCGGGAGATAATAACGAGGGCCATAACACTGTGCCGTGTTGCGGGCAAAGAAATAGACGATAAGGTGAACGCCGAGGGAGGCGAAGACGGTCTTCGCGAAACGGCCCGGGCGCCGCCGGAGAGCATAGACCGCGAGCGGTACCAAACTTAGGAGCGGCCAGCCGAATAAGACGTTGTTTAAGTCGTAGAGCTCCCGGAAGGTCGAAGCGAGGGCGTTGCCGGGGCCGAAATCGGCGTCGAAGCCGAAGTATAAGTGTTTTATCGAGGTCAACGCTCGCGGTGGGGTCCATACGCTCCCGGTCGTGAGCTTATTATATGTAAGATAAGCTATTACGAACGGCGCGACGCCGAGCGCAAAGAACGCCAGGTCTCGCCGCCGCAGGCGGCGCGTCGGTTTTATAAAGTGGGCGACGGCGAAAGGTACGAAGAGTAAGGCCGTGGATAGTTCGCGCGTGACGGAGGCGGCCCCGACGAGAGCGCCGGCGACGATGTAGCGCCACCACCCGCCCCGGGCGGTGCCGAGGACGAAGATGAACGCCGCCAAGAGGAGGACGAAGAGCGGCTCCGAGAGATGGGTCGCGCTGTTAAAGATTACGAACGGCGACGTCGCGGCGAGGACGACGCCGGCGCCCGCTACGGCCGCGCCGTATTCGCGGCGCGTAACGAAGTATAATACGGTTATGGCGCCCGCCATTAACAACGGGTTCAACAACCACGAGAAGTTGAGCCTTAGCGCGGCCGCGAGGGCGAGGGGGTAGAGGGGCGGGTAGCTCGAGAACCACCGGCCGTCGCGCGTCGCCTCCAGCGGCGCGAAAAAGAAATTCTTGTTTTTTCTGATAAGCTGTAACGCGGGGATGTCGGTATACTTTTCGCACGGGGGCAGTTCAACGTAGGCGCGGCCGCTCGCGAAGATACGGGCTTGGAATAAATACGTACTTTCGTCCCAGTTGCGGGGTTGCCCGTCGTAGACGCGGAACCACAGGAGCGCGGCCGCGGCCGGGAGGATAACGAACGGTAGTGCCGTCGTGAGCCGCGAGCGGAGCGCCGCGGCGCCCGGGCGGCTTAGGCCCGGCGCGAACGCCGCTACCAAATACGCAAGCGCTATGGCCGCCGGAACGAACGCGATAAGAAAACGGAGGGCCTGGCCGGCACGGTAGTAGTCGCCGCTCATCCCGAAGAGTTTGGTCATCCAAGGCGCGGGCATCTCGTCGAGGAAACGGTAGAGGTTTCCCAGCGGCCGGAAGGCGTCGCCCCAGACGAAGAGGGTGCCCGCGGCGACGAGAACGACGGCGGCGATGACGGCGTTTTTATTCATCGGCCGACAGCTTCGACATCTTTTACGGGGGGAGAGATTTCAACCAACGTGTGGGTTCTCTTGAAAGTGATATAATCTAAGCGGAAGTAACGTCTTCCGGGGAACAACGCCATAAGCTCGGCGTCGCGCGGGCCCTGGTCGCGCGCGAAGATGATAGGGTCGTCGAGCAAGGGCGAGTTCGGGTGGGAAGGCAACGTTTTGACGCGCGGGCTTACGAACACCACCGCGGGCGCGATATCCGCGCGCGCGATGTAGTCCCGTTCGGCCCGGCTCAGCCACGGGCCTACGTGCGAAG
>CAZJNB010000144.1:0-5772 GCA_964547385.1 uncultured bacterium | reverse complement strand
TGGCTTATCCCCACGTCGCCGCCGGCGCGGAGCCACGGGAGGTATTGGTGCTCTACGGTCGGATAATAGGGCGCCGGGTATTGCGCCTTCGCGACGCCCAGGCCCCCTACCGGCATCAGCTCGAGCACCCACCCGCCGAAGACGAAAGGCCCGGGCCAGCGGAAGCCGTATTCCACGATAGGCTCGAAGATGTTGTCGTCCATCGGGTAGCCGTAGCATTGCAGGCGGAAGTTATGGCGCGCCGCGGCGCCCCAATCGGGGGCGTAGTTAATCTCCCCCCGAAACCCCGCTTCGTCGTAGAAGTTCGGGAAGTAGTAGTCGGTGGCGTCGAACTTGAAGAGGCCGAGCGAAAAGGAGAGGTCCGCGGCGGCGGCCGAAGAAGCGGAGAATACTACGAAAGAGATAAATAGTTTCCGTAACATTTACGGGTGGTAGAGGAGGTCGTAACTTCCGAAGGGCTCGCTCTTACCTACGGCGAAGTAGCCAGTCCCCAAGTTGGGTATTACACAACTTAGTTCCGAAGCGTAAGGTAGTTTTTCGAAGTAGACGTTCCCCTCGTCGAATACGACGGTCGTATCTTTGCCGACTGCGACGCCGTCTACAGAGATTCCGTACGGGTCGCTCGGCGCGTCGCGAAAGGCAACGCCGTTGAGGTCGGTAAAATATGGGCCGGGGTAGGCCAAGAAAACGAGCTCGTATTCGCCGGCGCCGGGCGCGCCGGTCCTTTTAATTACGCCCCAGGCGCCGTTATCGAATTCGGCTACGACGTAAACGGTCGGACCGAAGTTACCGCGGACCCAGGACCTCATAACTTTACGGCCCAAGCCGTAATCGCGGGGAACAGGTTCGACGTACCAACTGGCGCCTTCGTCCGCGGAAACGTACATCTTAGGCACTTCGCCCGCGGCGTAGCCGTCTTCGGCGTACGTTAGCGCGTAGAGGAGCGTCCGGGGGATGTATCGCGTATACGGGTATACGGCCGTTACGGGTCCGAGGGCGTCATACGCCGTCAACTCGCCGCCCGAGTATTTGGCCAAGACGCCGTCGTGCTCGCCGGAATAATAATGGTCATCCAGTAAAAGCCAACATTTATCTTCGTTTATCGGTAAAACGGTGCTTATAACCGCCGAATTTAAATTTCCGTTTATATTTACCTCGGTCCATACGCCGGTTCCCTGTTCTCGGCGTAATATCAAAGGACCCCAATTGCTATTTTCTTCTTTTACCCCTACCGCCCATCCCGAGCGATTGTACTGTTCATTGAAAGCTATACACGCTAATTCTGCGTATTCGTATTCTATTGGGCTCGCATATTCTAATTCGAAAACACCTCCTCGGTATCTAATTATAACAGCGATAAACGACGTTTTAGGTGAATTATCTTCGTACCCGGCGCCCCAAACCGCGCCGTCGTCCACAAATATCGAATTTAAACCGCCATAACGCGATAAAAGGAACGTCCCTATCTTAACCCAACCGGGGGATATGGGGTCTAAAGGCGTTTCGGTGCAATTAATTATAAAAGCCACATTTAAAACAAATAGAGTAAATAATACGGTTTTTTTGCGTATTAGCGTTCTAATTTCTTTAACCATGTAGTTGTTACCTCCTCGGCATAAAACGAATATTGAATATTATTTTAAAACGCCCTCGCCAAGATAAAAAGGGGCGAAAGGTCCAAATCCCCTTCGCCCCGTGGTTAAAAACCGTTCTCGCCGTAGGGATAGGGATTTCTTAATCCCGGTCGACATCTGCGACGTCGCATTTAATCCAGTTATCGGCGGCCGCGGGCGTATAACCCACGAACATAAAAATGACGATTGCGCCGGGAAGGTCGAAGGCTGTTTTAACGTTGGTGTGCTTCGTCGCAGGATTTCGGCCGCCAGCGTTTGAGTCCAGCCATACCCACGACTGGTTAGTTTCGTGCCAATATAATAAGTGGACGGAGTTGCTATCGTGGTCTATGGCTACCTGCCAATTGAGCGTCGCACTGCTAACTGCTTCTGCCGGGTTCTTAAACGAGAAGATCATCCAGTCGTAGTCCTTGTCGGAAGGCTCGGTCCATTGGTACCATACGTCGTTGTCTGTATATACCTTTTTCCTTTCGTTTAAGCTTAGGGCTTTTCCTCCTCCGGCTAATGCCTGTGGCGTAACGGTCGTCGGGTTCGTATTCATCCCGCCTACCCACGCTAAAACCGGGTCCAAATTCGCAGCGCCGGCGGCCCCGGCGAACACCAACGCCGCCGTCGCAAACGCTATTATTATCCCCTTCTTCATCTCGGCTACCTCCTAAGTTTAACAGATTGAACGCGGGCGCGCAAGGGCGCCTCTCCTACCCGAACCATTATACCCCCCCCAGATGTCAAGCAAAAAATACCCTAATACCGCCCGCTTCAGCGGGCGGTGATTAACTTGCCGTGCGTCGAACCGCGACTTCAGTCGGGGGAATACCGCCGCCTCCCGCGGCCGGCTCGTAACACGTAGGCGCCGACCAAAAGGTCGGCGCGCGTTACGTCGATGAAACGGGCCGACATAAATGTCGGCCCCTAAGTATTTTTGGTGCCTCGGCCGGTGCCCGAAGCGCTTGCGGTGGGCCGGTCTTAAGACCGGTTCCTACATGTTAAGGATGTAACCTTTGGAGGTAGGTGGGTTACCTGGCCCGGGCGGCGTTTTGGTATTCTGCGGCCGAGCGGGTCGCAGACGCCGGTCGAGGGGTGCGGGAGGGCTTTTCATCGCCGTTGGCGGCTATATCGGCGATGCGCCGTTCGACGTGCTCGATGATGAAACGGGACTGGCTCGCGAAGTGGATATACATCGCCGCGAGGTTGACGACGGCCTCGAGCGACCGCGGCGCCCGGAAGAGGAAGCGGAAGAACGTTTTCCAATAAAGCGGGCCTACGCCCGGCATACGGCTCAGCTTTACGCATAGCCGGGCGAACGCCTTCAGCTGGCGTAGCTTCTGGCGGAGGGGCGGACGGTGTTTGGCGTCGCGGCGGAGGATGGCGCCGGTCCGGGCGACGCGCGCGAAATAGTTCGCGGGCGCGTAGATATGCGCCAGGACCCGCACATAGTCTTGTAAGATGTCCGCGCGGGCGCGGCTGGGGACGAAGTTAAGGCCGCTCGACGTCTGGTCTACGTCCGCGGCGGCGTCGACGCGCGATACGCCGCCGGCGAAGAGGCGTCCTTCCGCTCGCAGGCGACGCGTCAGCTGGGTGTTGGGCAGGGCATAGAGCGTCCCGACCATCGCCATACATATCCCGGTCTCTTGGATGCACGCGGCGACGCGTTCGCCGGTGTGTTCGTCCTCATTATCGAAGCCTAAGATGAAGCCGGCGTTCACGATTATCCCGTAAGAGGATATCGTGTGGACCGCGGCGGCGAGGGATACGTCGGCGCTGAGGTGGTTTTGGGTCTTCGCGAGTATATTCGCCTCGGGCGTCTCGATGCCGATAAAGACATAGCGGAAGTCGATATCCCGCATCAGCTCGAGTAGCCTCTCGTCGCGCGCGAGGTTGAGCGAGGCCTCGCCGCTGAAGAAGAACGGGTAAAGGCGTTCCTTCTGCCACGCCCGCACCGCGGTCAAAAGGTGGAGGACGTCTTTTTTATTGCCGATGAGGTTGTCGTCTACGAAGTCGACGTGGCCGCGGTAGCCGAGGTCGTAGAGCGTCTGGAGTTCTTTAATAATTTGGGCGGCCGTCTTCGTACGGGGCCGTCGGCCGAAGAGTTCGATAACGTCGCAGAACTCGCAGTTGAAGGGGCACCCCCGCGAGAATTGCACGCCCATATGAAGGTAGCGCGAGAAGTCTATGAGGTCGAAGCGGGGGACTACGGCCCGGGCCATATCGGCCCTCTCGCTCGAGGTATAAACGCCGCCGCGGTCGCCGCGGGCGAGGGCGGCTACGAGATGGGGAATGGTTACCTCCCCCTCGCCGAGGACGAGGTAATCCGCGTCTTTATAGATGTCGGGTTGGGAGGTGGGGTCCGGGCCGCCGACGACGACGGCCTTGTTTTGCCGGCGGGCCCGCGCTATTATCGCCAGGACTTCGCGTTGCTGCGGTAACATCCCGCCGGTCATCACGACGTCCGCCCACGCGAGGTCCTCGTCGCTCAACGCTTTGACGTTCTCGTCCACCAAGCGGACGTTCCACTCGGCGGGGAGGAGCGCCGCGACCGTTAGTAGCCCGAGCGGCGCCGCCGGGTATTTGGCCCCCGCCAGCGCGCATACTTCGGTGTAGTTCCAAAAACTGTGCGCCGAGAACTTCGGTTGCACCAAAAGGCAGTTCGCCGAGCCGGCGAAGTGGTATTGTTTTCGCAATTGCATACTTTGTTCTATACGTCCCGGCGGGTTACCGTAACTTCAAATGAATACGGCCGGCGCCGGAAACGTCCCGGGTTCCGGCGGGCCGTTCCTCGCTTAGCTTCGGCGACTCTTGACTTCGGCGATGAACGCCGGGATAACTTCGTAGAGGTCGCCGACGATGCCGTAGCTCGCGACCTTGAATATCGGCGCCTCTTCGTCCTTATTGATTGCGACGATGATGTCCGCGGAGTTCATCCCGGCCAGGTGCTGGACCGCGCCGGAGATGCCGCAGGCGACGTAGAGCTTGGGGCTTACGGTCCGGCCGGTCTGGCCGACTTGATGGGCGTATTCTATCCAGCCGGCGTCCACCGCGGCCCGGGACGCGCCCACCGCGGCGCCGAGACATTCGGCGAGCTGTTTTATTAACTCGAAGCCGTCCGGCTTTCCCAGCCCCCGGCCGCCGGACACGATTATATCCGCTTCGCCCAGGTTGACGGCCTCCTTTGCGGCGACGAAGTCTACAACTTCGGCGACGCCGTCCTCGGGTGCGAGCGTTACGTTGAAGCTGACGACGTCGCCGGCCCGGGAGGCGTCGGCCGCGAGGGGCTTCATCGCTTTCGGCCGGACCGTCGCGAATTGGGGCCGGGCGGCGGGCGTAACGATGTCGCATCTGAGGCGACTGCCGCAGGTAACGCGGGTCTGGACGAGGGCGCCGTCGTCTGCGACGTCCAAGGCGATACAGTCGGCGGCGAGGCCCGTTTCCATAAATATCGCCGCGGCGCCGGCGAGGTCTCGGCCTTGCGTCGATGCCGGCGCGAGGACGACGGCCGGCTTGACCTCGGCCGCGAGCTGGCTTAGCGCGCGGGCGTAGGGCCGGGGCGTGAATTCTCCGAGCATCTCGTGCTCGACGGCGTAGACTTTATCCGCGCCGGCGGCGATAAGGTCCGGCCCGAGGGCGGCGGCGCCGGGGCCGAAGGCCGCGGCGGCGAGCGGCCCGCCGAGCTTGTCCGCAAGCTCCCGGCCCTTGCCCAAAAGCTCGAACGTGACCGGCGATACGGCGCCGTCACGACGCCGCTCCGCGTAGACTAATATACCCTTGTATTCGTCGTTAGCCATATAGGTTCCTGTAAATCCGAGTTAAAGTAATTATATAACGCCGTTAGCTATCAGCTTCTCGGCTAAGGTCTTAGCCGCGTCGGGCGGCTCGCCGGGGATGACTTCGCCGCCCTCGCGGCCGGGAGGGCGGTAGATCTTCGCGACGTTGGTCAGGGAGCCGGCCAAGCCGATTTGGGACGGCTCGAGGCCTAAAGCGCCGGCGTCCCACGTCGGGACGTCGCCCTTTTTGGCCTTGCGGATCCCCATCAACGACGGGTAGCGCGGTTCGTTTATCTCCTTGACGACCGCCAAGACCGCCGGGACACCTGGCCCGCTTGGTAGTTGCCGGTGAAGGGGGTGGAGGCATTGTCCACCCG
>CAZJNB010000143.1:0-5775 GCA_964547385.1 uncultured bacterium | reverse complement strand
GGGGCAGGTGTGTGGTTCTATACTCTCCTCCGCTACGGCCTAGGATCGGGCCCCGAGGTGATACGCCGCGGCGTCCTCACCCGCCAGCTGTCCAACGCGCAGATCGCCCGCGCCCACGCCCTCTGCCGCGACGCCGGCGTCGCGACGCTCCCCTATCATATGGTCGGCCTCCCCCCCGAGGACAAGCCGCGCTTCCTCGACACCGTGAAGCTGAACGCGCGCGTTCGGCCCAACCGGCTCGTCTTGTCGGTATTCTACCCCTACCCCCAGACGGCGCTCCACGACCTATGCGCGGCCGAGGGCCTGCTCGCCGCGGCGTTCGACTACGAGAGCGAATCCTACCTCAGCCAACCGGCGTTCCCCCTCGCGCAAGTCCGCTTCTGCCAGGCCTACTTCGTCGCCGCGATTCGTTACTACCAAATCCTCGCGCGGCTCGGGCCGCTCGGCCGGGCGCTCGCGCGGCTGAGCGACGCGTTCTATAAATCACCCCACCTTCCCCACCGGGCCTTCGTCGCCGCGGCGAAACTTCTCCGGTCCCTTTACGAACGGGTGAAGTTATTTATCCGGCGGCATACGCCCGGATTATATGTTAGAATACGTGACCTTCGCGTCCGCCGCGCGTAACCTCGTCGGGGGTTATTATGACAGACGATAAACAAGCAGCTTTTCGCCAGTGGCTTAGCCAGGCGCGCCGAGATTTGAAGGCCGCGGCGCTCCTCCGCCAGGATGAATGCTACGAGTGGGCGACGTTCCTCGCGCAACAGGCCGCCGAGCGCGCCCTCAAGGCCTACCTCTACCGCCACGGCGAGACCACCGTTATCGGCCACTCCATCCGCTCCCTCGTCCGCAAATGCGCCGCGTACGCGCCGAGCTTCGAAGTTATCCACGACGCCGGCCGGCTCGACGAGTTCTACGCCGGGCCCCGCTTCCCGGATGACTTCTCGGAGGAAATCCCGGCGGACGCCGTCGCCGCGGACGACGCCGAAGTCGCGGTCGAGCTCGCGCGTATGACCGTCGAACTCGTGGATAAACTCGCCGCGGAGGAGTAGTTTATCATAGCGGCGGGAAGCCCCTCCGGCATCACCATCGGCGCCGTCGCCGTCCGCGGCCGGGCGGCGCTGGCGCCGCTGGCGGGCTACACCGAATATCCCTTTCGCGCCGCCGTCGCCCGTTTCGGCTGCGCCTACGCGGTAACGCCTCTCGTCTCCGCGGAGGGCCTAATACGCCGCGGCGCGAAGACGTTGCGCCTGCTGGCGACGGGCGAGGGCGACGCCGAAGTCGTCGCGGCCCAGATCTTCGGCCCCCGGCCGGAGGCGATGGCCGCGGCCGCGGCGCACCTAGCCGGCGCCGGCTTCGCCGTAGTAGACATCAACCTCGGCTGTCCGGCGCCCAAGGTCCGCCGGCAACGGGCCGGCGTAGCGCTTATGGACGAGCCGGCCGTGCTCCGCGAAGTCGTCCGCGCGGTCGTCGCCGCCGCGGCGCCGGTCCCGGTAACCGCGAAGATGCGTTTGGGGAATAAGAACGCCGACAACGCCGGCGACACGGCGAAGCTGTTATACGACGAGGGCGTCCAGGCCCTCGCCGTCCACGGCCGGACGATGGCGCAGGGCTTCCGCGGCGCCGTAAATACGCGCGCTATCGCGGAAGTAGTGGCGGCCGTTCCGATGCCGGTGTGGGCCAACGGCGACGTGCGCACGCCCGCCGACGCCGCGGCCCTACTCGCGGCGACCGGCGCCGCGGGCGTAATGGTGGGCCGGGCCGCGGTCCGCAGGCCCTATCTCATCGCCCACCTCGAGAGCTACCTCGCGACGGGCGAAACGCCGCCGGCGCCAACGCGCGCCGAACTCGCCGAGACGATATTATTTCACTTCGACCGCGCCGCGGCCCTCGACGGCGAGGAACGCGCGGCGCGCCAGTTCCGCAAACACCTCCTCGCCTATTTTAAGGGAGTGCCCGGCGCGAAGACGCTCCGCGCGCAGGCGGCGCGGGTGTCTGACCGCGGCGACGTCGCCGCCGCGTTAGACGACTTCCAAAAGCTCCCCGACGATGGACCGTAAAAAACTCGCGGACCTCCTGCGCGACGTCGCGGACGGAAAGGCGACGCCCGAAGACGCCCTCGCCCGTCTCCGCCATCTCCCCTACGAAGACCTGGGCTTCGCCCGCGTTGACACGCACCGCGCCCTGCGCGCCGGCTTCCCGGAGGTAGTATTTTGCGAGGGTAAGACGCCCGCGCAAACGGCCGCGATTGTAGGGCGGCTCGCCCAAGGCGGCGCGACGGTCCTCGCGACGCGCGCCGACGAGGAGACGTATCAGGCGGTCCGGGCGGCGTGTCCGAACGCGCGTTTCCACGAGGCCGCGCGGGCGGTGGTCGTCGCCGGCGAAGAAGCCGCGGCGCCGCGCGGCGCCGTCGTCGTTCTCACCGCCGGGACGGCGGACATCCCGGTCGCCGAAGAGGCCGCGGTAACCGCGGAAACGATGGGATGCGCCGTCGAGAGGCTGTTCGACGTGGGCGTCGCGGGCCTCCACCGCCTCCTCGACAAAGTAGAGCTTATCCAAGGGGCAGATTGCACGGTAGCGGTAGCGGGGATGGAGGGGGCCCTCCCCGGCGTGGTGGGCGGCTTGAGCGGCGGGCCGGTAATCGCGGTCCCCACCAGCGTGGGCTACGGCGCGAGCTTCGGCGGCGTCGCGCCGCTTTTGACGATGCTCAACGCGTGCAGTGGCGGCGTCGCCGTCGTCAACATCGACAACGGCTTCGGCGCCGGCTATATCGCGGCCCTCATCGCGCGCCGAAGCGGGCCGGAGGCACGATGAAAACGCTGTTCATAGACGGCAACGCCGGCGCCAGCGGCGATATGTTACTCGCGGCCCTTCTCGACCTCGCCGGCGGTCGCCAAGTTCTCGACGCCGGCCTCGCGAAGTTGGGCCTACCGGGCTTCCGGCTGGTCTACCCGCCCAGGCGCCGGGGCGGTATTGAGGCGGCCGGCGTCGAAGTCGTGTTATCGGCGGAGGCGCCCCACTTCGACGACGCGCGCGCGGTGGAGACGGTCCTAGCGAACTCTTCGCTCTCCGCGTTCGTCCGCGGCCGCGCCGCGGCGACGTTCGCGAAGCTGGAGGAGGCCGAACGACGGGCACACCGCGTTGCCGTGGGCCACGGCGGCTTCCACGAAGTCGGCGCCCTGGACGCCGTAGTCGACGTCGTCGGAACGTTCCTACTCGTCGAGGCGATAAGGCCCGGGCGCATCGTAGCGTCGCCGCCCCGCCTGGGCGCCGGCTTCGTCAAGACCGCGCACGGGAACCTTCCCATCCCGGCGCCGGCCACCATAGAGCTCTTACAAGATGTTCCGTCTTTCGGCGGCGACGCGCCGGGGGAGTTCACGACGCCCACCGGCGCGGCCCTGCTCACGTCCTTGGCGACCGACTTCGGCCCGATGCCGCAAATGACGATTACGGCCGTCGGCTACGGCCCGGGGGCCGCCGACCCGGCCGCGTTCCCCAACGTTCTCCGCGCGTTCCTCGGCGACACGCCGGCAAGGACCGCTGCCGGGGGCGAAGAACAAGTCGTAATACTCGGGGCCGATATCGACGATATGACGCCCGAGGAGGTCGCCTACGCGGCCGAGTTAATCAGGGCGGCCGGCGCCCTGGACGTTACGGTTACGCCGACGTTAATGAAAAAAGGCCGCCCCGGTTACGCCGTCGCCGTGATTTCCCGCGCCGAAGACCGCGACGCGTTATGCGACCTTCTTTTTCGGCATACGACGACGCTGGGCGTTCGCTTTGACGAAGTTAGCCGGCGGACGCTAAGCCGGCGCGTCGTTACGGTTGTAACGACCTACGGCGCGGGCAAGGTCAAAGTCGCCGTGGGCCCGGGTATGCGGCCCCGTTTTCACGCGGAATACGAGAGCGCCGCGGCGCTGGCGGCGAAGGTCAACGTCGCCGTGCGCGACGTCGCCCGGGCGCTGGAGGCCGCGGCCGCGGCCCAATTCCGGAGCGGCGAAAAGAAAAAGGCGCCGCCGGCGCGCGCCGCCAAGAAGACCCGGTAAATATTCCCGCCCCTAGCCGCCGGGCGAACGCCGGGGGAAGAATTCGGCGAATGACGGGAATTTCCTCTGCGGCGCGGAGGGGTGACTTTCGAATAAAACTTCTACGTCGTCGTCGGTGCCCAGGCGGCCGTCCGCACCCGCGGCGTAGACCATATGCGCGCCCGGCGCGGCGCGGTAGCCGAGCGGGCGGCCGGCCGCGTCCACGATGCGGCCGTCCCGCGTTACCGACTCGGGCATATAGGGCCCGAACCAGTCTTCGCTGTCCGCCGGCTCTTCGGTTAAAGCCGATAACCCTTCCGCCTGGCTCGGGTATCGGCCCATATCCTTCTTAAAATCGTCCGCCGCGGCGGCCACCGCTACGAGCCGAACGCGGGTCATCTCTCCCGCGAATAAATCCGCGCCCCGTTCCGCCGCCGGCCGAAGTGAAGCCAGCGCCCCCCACGCCAAGCCTACTATCGCGGCGATGGCGAGCAAGAAGGCCGGACGAATAGGGCCTCCCCGCCGAACGGTCCCGGCCGCGTCGCCGTCGGCCGCGGGCGCATCCTTCTCGCAATAATACTTACCCCCCACGACCCGGGCGCACGCGGCGCAAAGCGGCGTATCACAAACGACGCACGCCGCGACCGCGGGCTGACCCGGATGCCGGGCACACTCTCTTGTCTTAGGCCGAGCTGACATCACCGGATGTCGTTACGTATAACATAAAACAGCCGTCCGCCGTTACCAAAAATAATTCACGCCGAGCTGGAATTCTACGGTATCCAGGAAGTAACCGTCTACATCCAACGCGCCCCGCCGGCCATACGCTAACGCCGCGTCAAGACGGCCGCGCCGCGCCATCATCGGCCACCCGCCGCCGAAGCCGTACCGCAACGAATTTACGCCCCGGCCGCGCGCACTCAAGATATACCAGGGCACGTAGCCGAAACCCGCGCGCGCGACGGCGCCGGACGCCGTTACGTATTCCGCCCCCACCATCGCCCACCCTACGTCCCGCGTCGCCGCTTCGATAACGCGGCTTAGGCCGCCGTCGCTCGAGCGCATCTCGCCGTAGAACGTGTATATGTAATCGGCGTGCACGTTGATGCTGTGCGCCCGAAGAGAAAAGGCGACGCCCGCCGCCGGCGGAAAGACCACGTCGTAAGCGGCGCTCCCCCGGAAGTGGACGTCGCCGCCCTTCCGTCCCAAGCCGGCGACGGCGAGGTCCCATCCCGGCGCGAGCTCGATATCTTTCTGCACGCCGGCCCGGATGTCGTAGCCCCGGGCAGAGACGTCGGCGTTACCCACGCCGGCGACGCCCGACGATAGCGTTTGCCCGCCCCACAGGAAGTCGCCGGCGACGCCGAGCGCCACGCCGGCGACGCGCACCGCCGCCGCCGGCCCGGCGGCGTATAACGCCCCCCGGCTCACGATGCTGCCGCCCGCGCCCTCGCCGCCCAATTGGAACGTATAATCGTTAGGCGTCCACAGCGCCGCGGCGACCGCACCTCGCCCGGGCGAGACCGGCCACGCCGCGGCGACGTAGCCGTCGGCGAACGAACCTGAGAAGGACTGCGCCCGCAAATCGCCCGGGTCCGGCTGCACCGTAAGCCCCCGCGAGACGTAGCCGCCGCCGCCGCTCAACGCGGGCCCTTCGAGCGCCGCAAGCGCCGCCGGGTTGGAGGCCGCGGCGTCGGCGCCGTAGATGCCGGCCCTCCCGGCGCCGGCCAGGGCAAGGGCCCGGGCGCCGACT
>CAZJNB010000142.1:0-5797 GCA_964547385.1 uncultured bacterium | reverse complement strand
GAGGACGAGAAGTATATTTTGGATTATCGGCCCTGGGCACGGCAACGGCGATATGCGTATAAGCGTCTCTACGACGGCGAATGTATGTTTATGGACGACCAGCTCGCGCCGATTCTGGCCCGTCTCGCGCGCGCGCCGCGAACCATCGTTATAATCACCGCCGACCACGGCGAGGAGTTCTGGGAACACGGCAAGTATAACTTCGGCCACGGCAAGTCCGTCTACGACACGCTGACGCGTATCCCCCTTATCGTCTCCGTGCCGGACACGCCGCCGGCGCGGCTCGAGACGCCGGTGAGCCTGGTGGACCTCGGGCCAACTATCCTCACCCTCTACGGCCGGGAGCCGCTCCCGACGATGCAAGGCCGGCCTTTCCTCCAAGCCGACGGCCGACCGGTAGATAAACGCTCGCCGATCTTTATAGGTAGCGGTTTCTTCCGCGTTGCGCCCGGCAAACCCAAACGCCGGGACGCCGCGGTCCTATGGCCCTATAAACTCATACTTCCCCATCAGAACCTCCGGGCGCCCGGTAAGTATTACAACCTCGCGCGCGACCCGCGCGAACGGCGTTCGCTCCCGCAAGATGAACTCGCCCACCGCCTTCGCCGGGAATTAACGGCGTGGAATGACGCCCAACGTCAGGCGCGTTACGAACCGGATAACTTCGGCGGCGCCGCGGCGCCGGACCTGCGCGCGCTCGGTTACATCCGCTAACCGCCGCCCTCGGAGGCCGATTTACCGTAGGCACCCCCCTCTCGCGAGGGGGGTGCTTCGGGTCTTTTTCGCGGCCGTCGGGAACTTGCGCTTGTATGGCGTTTGCGCCGTATGGTAGTATTACAAGGCGTAGTATATGAAAATACGGCGTATAAAGGCGGCCGCGTGGGCCGTAACTTCCGTCCTCGCGGTTTATTTGTTTTGGCCCGCGTGGGGGCTGGCGGCGACGGCGGCTTATGACGTCCGCGCGTTCGCGCCGCTATTGCGCCTCGCCCGGCGGCTGGGCGTCGTCGTAACGTTGCCGGCTGAACCGCGCGCCGCGGCCGCGGAACTACGGCGCCTCGTCGCCCTCGCGCGGGCGCGCGCGGACGAGTTGGGCCTTACGCTCCCTTCCTTCCTCCCCACGGCGGCGGCGCCCGCGGCCGAGGTACCCGTAGTTGAGGCGCCGCCGGCGGAAGGGACCGCGGTGGGAGAGGCGGCGCCGGAAGAGTTGCCGCCGGTCCCGCCCTTCGGCGCGCGCGACGCGTGGCTGGACGCCGGGACCTTCGCTCTCCCCGACGGCACCGTGAAGGACTTCCCGGTCCACTTCGAGAACCGGCTTCTCTTCGAGGGGTTGGACGCGGGCCCGTGGCTCGGCGATTGGCGGGACGTCGCCGCCGCGGCGCGCGGCTACTACGCCTCCGACTACGAAGCGCCGGTGGACCGCGGCGTCCAGGAGGAGGCGTGGCGAACGTGGCACGAACAAGAGGAGTTCTACGCGTGGGAGCAGGAGCAGGGGCTTATCCCCGATATCGAGTTGGGGCACGAGTCCGACATAAAGTTCGAGGGGCGTAAGCTCTTCACCGCCGGATACTCCAAGACGTCCTACGCCGGCGGCGTCGGCCCGGAGGGATACGGCCAGCCCGCCGGCGACATCACGATGGAGGGCGAGCTCCAGCTCCGCATCGAGGGCACGGTGATGCGCAAGACCCACGTCTACGTGGACTACGACGACACCCGCGAGAACGAGAGCCGCAACCAGATATCGGTCGTCTATAAGGGCGACCCGGACGAGCTCGTCCAGGAGGCCGCGTTCGGCGACATCATCCTCTCCCTCCCCGCTACCGAGTTCGTCTCCTACTCCTCGAGCCGGGCCGTCTTCGGCGCCAAGGTCGACCTCAAATATAAGTGGGCCGAGCTGATGGCGATCGCCTCGCGCGAGAAAGGCCGGACCGAGCGGACCACCTTCACCGGCGGCACCGAGCTCACCAGCCTGGAAGTCAAAGATACCGGCTACGCCGCGCGGAAGTTCTTCCTGCTAAACACATATTCCAACACCAACACCGACCAAGGTTTCTTCGCGAGCCACGACGTCTATAAGGACGCGAGCGGCCAGCCGAAGGTCGAGCTCTTCGTCTATACGCCGGGCGCGAGTTGGGTCCCGGGGACGACCGAATACTACCTGGACGCCTACCAGTTCGATGACTCGAAGGGGGAGGGCGAGACCAAGAAGGGGCCGAAGTATATAGATAAGGGATTCCGTTGCAAAAAGCTGAGCCGGGGGACGGATTATGCCGTGGACGTAGACGAGGGGATTATCCGCCTTAATACGACGATCGGCGTAGAAGACGCTCTCGCGGTGGCTTATATCTTAGCCGACGAAAGCAATTCGCCGGTAACGCGTATCGGCTATAAAGATAACAACGAGCTGAACTACGACCCATTCGGCAACGGCTACGAGTTCAACGAGCCGTTGAAGTGTATCAAAGAGGCCAACGAAGAGGGAGGCGCCCTCCAGCGCTACGAACAGCGGAACTACTACTACGTCGGTAGTACCAGCATCCGGCCTACGTCCCTTGTCGTCAAGATATTGGATAATAACCAGAGCGAACGCTTCGACGATAATACGACGTACCTCCGCTACTACGGCCTCGACCAGGACAACGACGGCCGCGTGGACGGCGACTTCATAGACAGCACCAACGGCTATATCACCGTCCCGGACGTGGATTATGACAGTAACTTCAAGCGCTGGGACCGGAACGGGGACCACTACTTCGAAAACCTCCCCTTCGACTACGACGAGAACGGCGTCGTCGAGGGGATGGACGCCTATCCCAAAGATATACTCGAGTCCAAGCGGACGCTGTATATTGAGTACGAATCCCTCAAGCCATCCTACTTCCTCCAACCGAACATCATCCCCGGGTCCGAGACCGTTACCCTCAACGGCGTTCCCCTGGTCCCCAACCGCGACTACTGGCTCGACTACGACTCGGGCTTTTTGGAACTTATGGTCGAAGGGGCCGACGACCCGACGTCGGTGTTGGAGGTGACGTACGAGTATAAGCCGCTCTTCGCGCTCTTGACGAAGTCGCTGGTGGGCGGCCGCTTCCAGCTCGGGCCGGACGATGACCGCTATCTGGGCTCGACGCTCATCGCCGAGTTCACTTCCAAGCCGCCCGCGGGCGAGGTCCCCAAGCTCGACGAGGCCCCGGCGAACCATTATGTCTTCGACGTGGACGGCCGCTACCGTTTTTACCCGGAATTTATGACGAAGCTCGCGGACGCGGTCCCAGGCGCGCATACCGTCGAGGGCTCGACGTTTGACCTCCGGGCCGAGTTCGCCCGGTCCTTCAAGGACATCAACACCGTCGGCGAGGCGTATATCGACGATATGGAGGGCGCCCGCAACCTCTCCTCGGTCCCGATGCGGAAAGAGGCCTGGCGGCCTTCCAGCCGGCCCGTCGTCGCCGGCATCGACCAAGCGAACCGCGGCGACATCCTCCTGCGCCTGGATACGGAATCCGGCCACTTCTTCGACGAGGTGGACGACACGTGGCCGCGCGATATGCTCGAGCTCCTCCGTATTACGAACCTCCCCAACAAACCGGAGGGTCCATCCGCGTTTAAGTGGGGCGCGGTTCACCGCGTCCTCTCCGCCACCGGCCTCGACTTCACCGAGTCCCGTTTCGACTACGTCGAGATAATGATGAACCTCAACAACCTCACGCCGAGCTTCGGCGACGACGACGTCAAGGATGGCATCCTCCACCTCGACCTCGGGACCATAAGCGAGGACGCCGACGACGACGGGACGCTCGATACCGAGGATACGCAGGGCACGCCCAACGGCCGTCTCGACCAGGGCGAAGATAACGGCATCCGGTTTAACAACGACAAGGCCTCGCCGCCCGGGCGGATAGACGTAACGATAAATAACGAAAAGGTCCTCGACACCGAGGACAACAACCGCAACTTCGTCCTCGACGCCGACGACGACTACTTCAGTTACGATATCGATTTGGCGGAGGTGCTGAGCGGCACCTCGCCCTACGTCGTCCGCGGGCCCCAAGATAAGAACCCGCTCAACGCCGGGTGGTATATCCTCCGCGTCCCGCTGGCGTTCGAAGTCGCGGAGACGGAGGGCAACCCGGACTCGACGAAGATCCAGGTCTTGAGGATGTGGGTGGAAGCCAAGACCTCGAGCGACTTCCCCCGGCCCGTCGAGAACGGCAAGAACATATTGTCCTCGCTTTATTTCGGCGGCATTACCTTCGCGGCGATGCGGTGGGAGGAGCCGATTCTGGAACCGGACAAAGGCCGCAACGAGATGAAGATCTCGACCAAAGACAGCCGGCACGACGCCGACTACGTTCCGCTCAACCCCCGCGTCGACCTGGAGACGCAGGCCGAGGAGCGCGAGCAGGCGCTGGTTCTCCAATACATCCTCACCGACTGGAATGACGTAGGCGTTACAGGCCCGGGGATTCCCGGGCCGGAGGGCGTCCACGTGGACAACTGGGGCGCGGGCAATAACATCTACGATACGGAAGACGCCAACCGCAACGGCCTGCTCGACGAGGGCGAGGATATCGGCGTCGGCCCCAACGGCCTCGGCGCCGGGAACGGCCGCCTCGACGAGGAGCCGGCGCCCGAGGGCTCGACCCGTTACACGAACTATGCGCCGGCGGACTATTCCCAATACCGGCGGCTCGAGTTCTATATCTTCAACCGCACGCCCCGGGACGCCGGCGGCGGGAACGCCGCGGCGCCGTCGGACAACGACGTCTTCTTCATCCGCTTCGGCGCCGACGAGGACAACTACTACGAATACGCGATGCAGATGAGCGGCAAGCAAGCGTGGGAGAAAGTTACGGTAAGCCTGGAGCGTTTCCTGGCGCTCCAGGCGAAGGGGCAACCGTTCGTCGAGGCCGGCGACGACATCGCCCACCAACATTACCGCATCGTCGGCGACCCGTCGCTCCTCAATATCGTGGAGGTGCGCGTGGGCGTGCGGACGAAGGTGCCGCGGGAAGGCGGCGCCGGCGGCTTCCTGGACTACCGCGAGGTGTGGGTCAACGACATCAAGTTGGCGGACCCGGAGGCCCAAGTGGGGACCGCCAAACGGGCGCGGTGCTCGCTCGACTTCGGCAACTTCGTCCAGCTGGGCGGCGGCATCCGAAACGTGGGCGCGGGCTTCGAAGAAATCGGGACCGTATCCGGCGCCCGGTCCACGACTACGAGCAAGGACGGCGACGTAACGGTCCAACTCGCGAAGTTTATGCCGGACCTCTGGAACGTCCGTATGCCGCTCTCCGGTTCCCTCGATAAGTCGGAGACCATAACCGAAGAGAAGTACGACCGCCGGCGTTCAATCTACAGCCGCGGCCGGACGATATCGGTATCGCGTAAGATAAACCTGTCCTTCGATAAATACAAACTCCCCAGTTGGGACCTCGGCTTCCGGAACTCGGACTCGGTGAACTATAAATATGCCCGCACGACCGAGGCCGATACGTATTCGGGCGGCGTCGATTATGACATCTTCCCATCCCGGCGTTACCTCCCGGCCAACGTCCGCTCCGACTTCGACCGCGAGTTCCGTAAGACCCGCTACGGCGATAAAGAGGACGAGCCCAACGCTACCGACTGGGTTACGGACGACAGCCGAAATTCGGTCAAGTTCGAGCCGGTGAAGGACCTGGAGCTCACGCCCTCCTACGATTACGGCTATACCCGCGACCGCGTGGACCGGACCGAGGAATCGTTCGACGAGACCTACGGTATGAAAGTGAACTACTTCGGCGTCAAAGGGCTCAGG
>CAZJNB010000141.1:0-5828 GCA_964547385.1 uncultured bacterium | reverse complement strand
CAGGAAGAAGCTCCCCGGCCGGACGGTCGGCCCGCCCGGGCGTTCGAGCGTCGCCAGATACCCCGGCTTCCCTTTCTTCCCGGCGAAGTAGCTTCGGAACGTCTCGAAATCTTTCATCTTGCGGTCCCGGCGCGCCTATTTCCCGCCGGCGGGTTTGGGCGCCGGGGGTCGCGCCGCGCTTCCTTCTACGGTCAACGCCGGCTCGGCCTTCTTGCCTTCCAAGCGGTTTTGGCAGAGCGTCAGTATCTCCTCGGCGTCGTCGTATTCCTGCTGGCTCGCGGCGTCGTCCGTCTTCACGAGGTAGGATAGCCGCTGGGCGTAGCCGTAGGCGGTTTTGTAGTCGCCGAGGTCGTACCATATTAAGGCCAGCCGTCGGAGCGGCGGCCGATATTTAGGCCCGAATTTGGAAGCGGTCTCCAACGACGAGACCGCGTCTTCGAAGCGCCCAAGCCGGAATAAGGCGACGGCGCGGTTATACCACACCGTCGGGTTCGTGGGCCGAAGCGCGAGCGCGGCGTCGTAGGCGGCGACCGCTTTGTCGTACCACCCCTTACGGCGGTAGAGGAGGCCGAGGTTGGCGTGGGGTTCGTCGTAGGCGGCGTCGCGGCTTAGGGCGGCGTCGAAGCATTCCTTGGCGTCGGCGGTGCGCCCGAGGCGGTAGTAGGCGACGCCGGCCTCGTTCCAGACGCGGGCGTTCTCGCGGTAGCTAGGGAGCCCTTCGTAGAATTTGCGGGAGCTCTCGACGGGTTCGGCGGCGCGGCCGGTCCGGCGCTCTTCGGCTCGGGCCGCGGCGGCGCGGCCCGCTTCCTCGGCGGCGATGACCGCCGCGGGCGTCCCCAACGCCACTTCGGCGACGGCGGCGACGTCACTGTAACGGCCCTCCTCGTTGCCGGCGGCGAGAACGGCCGCGAGCGTCGCGGCGTCTAACTCCGCCGCGGCCACTTGGGCCTTGAGGGCCGTAACGTTGTCGAAGGGGCCGGGGGCTTCTTCGGCGGCGGGCGGCGGCGAACCTTCTACCGACGGCCGGGCGTCGTCGCGGCCTACCGCGCCGGTCGTGCTCGCCGAAAGCCCGAGTAGGATGTAGGCTACCGATATCGCGCGGGGCATAATTTTGGCGGAGGAGGGATTCGAACCCACGACGCCGCGGATATGAGCCGCGTGCTCTGACCGCCTGAGCTACTCCGCCCTCGGCGGATAATATACACGACGGCCCCGGCGTTGGCAAGGGAAAAAACGCGCCCGGCGCGACCGAGGTTCGAGAAGGGCGGTTGCGACGGCCGCGGCTCCGCTTTTAAGGGCGTCCGAGGGGCGGGCATTTTCAACTTTACAAAGAGGGCGCGGGATAATATAATGTCTGAAAAAAGGAAACGTGATCGCGAGGTTTTATCTATGCTCAACATAAGCGACGAAGTCTTCAAGAGGTACGGGCGTATCTACCAACCTGGGGAAACGGTCTTCCACGAAGGGGAGGTCGGCGAGACGATGTTCATTATCCAGGAAGGGGATGTCCGTATCCACAAGCGCGTCCGGGACCGGGAGACGACGTTGGCGGTTCTCAAGGCCGGCGACTTTTTCGGCGAGATGGCGATAATCGACCGCGAGCCGCGCTCGGCCAGCGCCACCGCCGCGGGGGAGGCGAAGATTATCGTCCTCTCCAAGGATATCTTCGAATCGCAGATAAAGACGAACCCCAAGATCATTATGTCGATATTGCGGAAGATGAGCGAGCGCCTCCGCCAGGCGGACCGCCAAATAAAGACGCTCCTGATGCGCGATAACAACTCCCGCGTAACCGGGACCCTTTTACTGTTGATGTCGAAGCACGGGACGCCCTCGGAGCAAGGTATCGTTATGGACCGCAAGGAGACGTTGGAGGAGCTCGTCAGTATGACCGGCCTCCCTCTGGAGAAGACCGAGGAAGTGCTCGATACGCTCCGGCGCGCCGGTATCCTTTCGTTCCAGAACAACGTGATGGTCATTAGGTCGGCCGACAGCCTGGAGCGCTTTATGAACTACTTGGAGATGAAGGAAGAGTTCGGCTGTTAGCGCGTCGGCGTCGGGCCGTCCCCGATGAATCAATTCCCTTACATTACGCTTTGGTTGGTAGTCGCGTTCCTGCTCGCGGACTACCCGCTACAGTCGAATCTGGTCTTCCAGATTCGCTACAAGTATAAGTACGGCGCCCTCCTCCATATCGCCATCCACGCGTTGGCGGGATTATTCCTCCTATACCCGTACCTCGGCCACTGGCAGGTTTGGGCCGCCTTCGGCGCCACGATAGCTCTCCATTATTTTATCGATACCGTCAACAAGAAGAATATCTATATGTGGCTGGCGGACCAAGCGGCTCATATAGGGCTCATCGCGCTCGTCGGCGTCTTGTGCCGTAACCTGCAACCGGCCGCTCTCCCGGACGTAATAACGGCGTATTATTTCGATACTACTATAGCCTGGTATATTATCGGTTACCTCGTCGCGACGTTCGCCGGGACGATATTCATATTTTTCGTGAAGGTGACGTTCCGCCCGGGGCACAAGCCGGGGCCCATTCTCCCCTACGAGAAGACGACGGGCGTCGTTGCCCGAGCGTTAGTGGTAACCGCGATAATCTTGGGGTTTAAACTAACGCCGGCGTTTTTCTTCGTGGCGCCGGTCCCGGACCTCTTGCGTCTTTATCAAGTAATAACGATGCGGGGGGCCGAAGGCCATTATAAAGACGTCTACCCGACGGACGTTGTGGTATCGTTCGTCTACGCGGGCGCCGCGGGCATCGCACTCGCCCTGATATAAACGCGTTATGAAAAGGGTCGCCTGGGTTTTATTTATTAGCGGCGTGTTCGGCGCCGCGGCCGCGAGCGGGTGGGAGAGGAACCCCGGCGCCGCCGCGGACGCCTTTGGCGGGTGGGGCATGGGGGCGCGCGCGGAGGCGTTGGGTCGGGCCTACGGCGCCCGGGTCGACGATGCCGCCGCGGCGTATTGGAACGCCGCGGGCCTGGCCGCGCTCGAGCAGACGGAAATTACGTTCGGATACGGCGCGCCGTTCGGGGACATCGGCGGCGTAACGGTGGGCGACACCGTGGTCGCGAAGCCGATGCTCTATACGATGGGCGACGAGGCCGGCGGCGGCGGCTCTTTGGGGACGCTCGCGGGCGCGCTGGCCTTCCGGCGGGCGAGCGGGATATACGAGGCGGACGATAACGGCCTTACCGGCCGGACTTTCGCCGATACGGACATCGCCCTCTACTTCGCTTATGCGCACGCGGTGGGCGAGAAGGCCGCGCTCGGCGTTACGCTAAAAGACATAACGCGTGCCGTCGGCGACTATAACGATTCCGGCTTCGGCATAGATTTGGCGTCGACCTATAGGCCGTACGCGCCGCTCAACTTCGGCGTGGTTGTCCGGAACTTAATCGGGCCCAACTTCCGGCTCGAACAGATAAAGGACGTGGCGCCGTTGACGGTTGACGTGAGCGGGTGCTACGATATGTTCGGTTGGGCCGCGGCGACGGCGGCGGCGGAGATTACGCGGGAAGGCTATTACGACTTCGGCGCCGGGTGCGAACTAACGCCGGTCCGTTTCGTCTCTCTCCGCGGCGGCTATTGGAGTGGCGACGGCCGGCCGCGGGTGGGCATAGGGTTGGCGTTCGGCGGCTTCCGCTTCGATTATGCGGTCCGGCTGGGCGGCGCCCTCGGCGATTCGCACTTGGCGTCGGTATCGTTCCTCCTGGGCGGCGCCGCCGCCGCGGCGGAGAGCGCTCCTTCCGAAGACGAAGGTTATGTCGACTTCACCCCCGAGGAGGAGGGGGAGAGCTCCGGTGAGGGGGATGGCGAGGGGGGCGGCGGGGACGAAACTGAAACGGAACCGCCGGACCTATTGGACCTCGGCCTTCCGTAGGAACGGTGGAAATGCGCCTGATGGGCCGCGCGGCGTTCGCCTAAAATAATAGCCCCCTGGCCGAGGGGGCTTTGTGGGCGATGCAGGACTTGAACCTGCGACCCCTTGCATGTCAAGCAAGTACTCTAGCCAACTGAGCTAATCGCCCGTCGCTTGCACGCGAATGATAGCGCAGGGCCGTTCGGGAAGTCAAGCAAAAACGTCGCGTTATTGAAAGATGGCCGGCGGCTGGGCTTCTCCGGCGAAGGCGCGTTAGCCGGAAACACCTGAGCCCTCACTTCAAATGATGTGGTTAGTTAATATTAAAGGATTCCTGGGCGCCGCGGCGGGCAACGTTCTGTTACCGCTCGCTTTCGCGGCGTTGGTCTTTGCCGGCGGCCACGCGGCCTTCGCTCTGCTCCGGCGCTTTTTGAAGTTCGAGGGTTTGCGTATCTCGCTCAACGTGTTGTTAGTGTTTATCGCGGCCGCGGCGTTCGAGCACGTAGCCCCTTATACGTGGGCGCCCATAATGAAACACGCCGTATGGGCGTTCATCTTTATCTTCGGCGTCTACGTGGCGTATTGTCTCCTGGAACACGTTTTCTACCGGCGGCTCGTGCGGGAACGCGGCTGGGGCGAGATGCCGCGTATCGTCCGCGACATTATACGGCTCGCGGTAATAGTATTGGCGGCGTTGTTCTCCCTCAAGGCGTTTATGGGCTTCGAGCCTACGGCGCTCATCGCGACGTCGACGGTCCTCTCCGCGGTAATCGGCCTCGCGATGCAGGACGTGCTCGCGAACATCTTCGCCGGGATATCGCTCCAGTTCGGGAAGCCGTTCCGCGTCGGCGATTGGGTTACGGTGTATAACCAGACCGGGACCGTCGTTTCGACGTCGTGGCGGGCGACCCGTATCAAGACGCGCGATAACAACCTCGTCGAAGTGGCGAACGCGAACATCGCGAAGACGGAGATTTATAACTATTCTACGCCGACGCCGCTCCAACGGCGGCATCTCGAGGTAGGCGTGGTCTACAGCGTCCCGCCGAATAAAGTTAAACGCGTATTGCGGGAGGCGGCGCTCGCGGCGCCGGGCGTCCGCGGCCGGCCGGAGCCGGACGTCCTTCTCGTCGCCTACGGCGACTTCGCGATTACGTATCGTCTCCGGTTCTGGGTGGACGACTTCCGGGAGGTCCGCCGCACCGAAGACAAGGTAATGACGAATATTTGGTATTACTTCAAGCGCGCGGACGTAAAGATACCGTTCCCCATACGAGACGTTACGATTAAGCAGTCGGATGAGGCCGCGGCGGCGCGCGCGGAGGAAGCGCGGCTTGGCCGCGTCCGCTCTTTCCTCGGCGGCGTCAAGTTGCTGGCGGCCCTCGGTAAGGGGGAGCGGGAGCACTTGGCCACCGTAGCTCTCGAGCGGACGTACGCCGCGGGCGAGGAAATCGTCCGCCAGGGCGACGCCGGCGCGGAGTTTTTCCTGGTAGTCGCCGGGACCGTTCGGACGACGATCCGCGGTGAGGACGGCCGGGAAACGGAAGTGGGGACCTTCGGCCCGGGTTTCTTCTTCGGCGAGATGTCGCTTTTGACGGGAGAGCCGCGGCGGGCGACGGTAACTGCGGTGGAGGATGTGGACGTCTTGGTCATCAACAAAGAGCATTTCCGAGAGTTGATAATGGCGAAGCCGAAGGTGGCGGAGCGGATGTCGCGGGCGGTGGCGCGGCGCCGGCTCGAGCTCGAGCAGGAACTGGTGGATACCGGCGACACCGCTCGGGCGGCAACGGCTCGAGCGGATTATTCCCACGAGAACGTCCTTAAAAGGATAAAGGAGTTTTTCAACCTCGGCCTGGGCGGTAGCGTGTTTATATTGAGAGCGGAAGAGTACACGTCTGAACCCCAGTCACATTCAGTAAAAGCATATGGCGTGCTATACTTCTAAAAAAATAAA
>CAZJNB010000140.1:0-5927 GCA_964547385.1 uncultured bacterium | reverse complement strand
GAAGGCGTGGATGTAGCGGACGCCCAGCTGAGGCGCTATAGGCGATATCGGGAGAATTTCGATGCCGAAGTCGGCGTGGATGCCTACGCCGCTCGTGGCCTCCACGTTGAACGCGTCGAACTCCGGCACGAACGTCGCGATGAGCGAGAGCGGCACGCCCTGCGCCTCCATATCGCGGTAGTAGTAGCCGCCGCCGCCCTCGCCGTAGAGCTTGACGGCGACGTTATCGACCGCGTAGAAGCGGAGGCCGGCGCCGAAGAAATACATACTCGAGTTTATCTCGCCGAGGTCTCGGAGCTCGTCCGGGAGGGGGATGCCCGTGGGCCAATATTGCTCGATATAATCGTTCAACAACGTCGCGAATTCTTGGTCCTGGCCGAGCTGGGTATAGCCGCCCATCGGCACGATCGCCAGCGGCCCGGGCAGGCCGATCTCGAGCTCCATTATGCCGCCGAAGCCGCCGCGATAACGGTCGCCGAGCTCCCCCATCGTGGAGGTATAGCCGGCTTTGAAGTTCACGAGGCCGAGGGCGGGCGCCGCCGCGGCGATAAAGACGAGAACGTACTTCAGTCTCATAATATACTCCTTTGGTTATTTATATTATACGCGAGGACGACACGCGCGTCAAGGGTTAGTAACTCCAGCCCACGAAGAACTTGACCGGCACGAGCGGTCCCAGCGAGGCGAAGTCGGTGAGGACGGTGTGGTCCGTTCGGAGCGTTAGCACGCCCCATAGCATCGCCCGCAAGCTCAAGCCGAAGCCGCCGCGCGGCTGGCCGAAGACGTCGTCCCACCCCTCGCCCACGTCGAAGAAGAGGGCGCCGCGGACCGGCGGCGTGGGCGCCGTCCCGAGCGCGGTCCGGAGCGGGAACGACTCCAGGACCGGGAAGCGATACTCGACGTTGACCATCGCGAAGCGGCGGCCGCGGAAGTCGAAGTAGTTATACCCCCGCATCGAGAGACTCCCGCCCGCATACAACGGCCTCGCGTCCGGCCCGAACGTCCCGAGCGCGACGGCCCGCATCGCGAGGCACTGCCGCCGCGTGGTCCGTAGATAGTGCCGGAGGTCGGCGAGGATGTAGACGTAATCGGCGCGCCGTCGGCGGACGTCCTCGGTTACGCCGACGGTGGCGGCGAGCCGCTGGCCGTCGAGTGGCCCGTCCTGATACCACAGGGAAGTATCGCGCGAGGCCGAGACGTAGGGCGCGACCTTAGTGCCGTATTCCGGCGGTGAGCCGATCTCCCACTCGCGTTTCAGCTCGTAGCCGTAAAGGCTGACGCCGACGCGATGAAAACGGTCGAGGGGGTAGTTCAGCGTCGCGCCCGCGCCCGCGCGGGTCTCGGTGTAGTCGCGGCCGGCGAGGCCGTATTGGTAATCGAAGTAGTCGCTCACGTAGTGAAAGGCGCCGACGCCGTAACCGACGCGATGGTGGAGGTTGTAGTAGTCCACGCCCACGCTGGTGCGTGCCAGGAAGTCGTCTAACGACTCGGCGTCGTTCCCAAATTGGGCGACGATGTTCTGGTCGTTTAGGAGGTCGGTGAACGATATGACCAGGCCGGTCTGCGTTCCGAACTCGGGGCCGTAGGCGACCTGGGCGGAGAAGTAGTCAAGACTGAACGTTGTCCGGTAGCCCTTAACCGGGAAGCTCGCGAGGGCGAGCGAGCGGGGCCGTTCGGCCGCGGGCGGCGGCGGCGTTTGCGGCGGGACCTCGCCCGTAGGAGAGAGCGTCGCGGCGTAGAGGTTGAAGCTCTGGTCGGCGAAGCCGACGAGGGCGACGTCGCCGGCGTCGCCGCCCGGGCGGGGCGCCGCCTCGACGACGCCGGAGAGCGACTTCGTCATCCGGCTCAGGCGGCCGTCCGGCTCGAGGCGATAGAGGTCGAAGGAACCGCCGCGGTCCGAAGTAAAGTAGATGCTGCCGTCGTCGGCTTGTGTCGGGTAGAGGTCGCGCCAAGGGCCGGCGGTGAGTCTTTCGATTTTGCCCGTCGCGGGCGCGAGGCGATAGAGGTTGTAGTAGTCGCGGTAGGCGCCGGCGTCCCGCCCGGAGGCGAAGATGATTCCCCCCTCGATCCATAGAGGGTAGTTGTCGTCGGCGAGGTCTTGGCAGAGGGCGCGTTTCTCGCCGCTGGCGCGGTTCACGACGTAGAGGTCGGCCTGGCCGGCGCGGGTTAGGCCGCGGAAGGCGATCTCGGCGCCGTCGGGGGAGAAGGACGGTGAGCCGAGGAGAATTAGGTCTTCGAACTCGTAGGATTCGACGACGCGGTCGCGGCGGACGTCGTAGACGTAGATGCGGTCGCGGGCGCCGGCGCGTGCAGCGAACGCGACGAGGCGGCCGCCGTAGGTTCCGAGCCGCTCGCGATAGACGTGGAGGACCGAGTAGGGCGCGGACTTCTCGCCGCGGACGAGCGTGCGCTTCGCGGCGACGTCGCCCTGGTCGTCGAGGGTGAGCATATAGATGTTGGCCAAGCCGTCCTCGTCGGCCAGATAGACGAGCCGGCGGCGGTCGAGCCAGGCGACGCCGCTCCGCATAGCCCGCCCGCTCGAGAGCTCGGTGGCGACGGCCGCGAGTTCAGGGCGCTCGGCATACCGCGGCCAGTAGCGCTTGCGCAGCGAGCGTTGCCACTCTTCGTCGAACGCCGCGAACGTTACCGGCAACGCGAGGTCGAGGACGTCTCGGTATTTCCGGCTCAGCCACGCGTACGTGATGATTTTCAGTACCTTGTCCTCGCCGTAGGTGGCGGCCAAGTAACGTAGCGCCGCCTCGCCCTCCTTATACGCGAGGTACGTCCCGGCGATGTCGCGCGCTTTCGTGAGCGGAACGAGGGCGCCGTTGTAGAGCGCGTCCGCGAGGACCATATCCGAGGTGGCGTCCCACTCGCCGGACATATACTCGGCAAGCCCTTCGGTGAACCAGAAGGGCGGCGCGCCGTAGTCGAAGCGGTTGTGCCGGCGGTAGACGTCGCGCAGTTCCTCGTACATAAAATAATGCGTCATCTCGTGGCGGATGACGCGGCGGAATCGAGGATAGGAACCTTCGAACGGAACGACGACGCGGTTTTTAAAGAGTTCGGTGAAGCCGCCCACCCCTTCGGGCAGGAGGTAGGGGAGGATATTGGTCTCCTCGAACTCGCCGTGGGAGCTGTAGATGACGAGCGGCACCCGGCGGCGGGGCTCGAACGCCATCCGGCGCGCGAGGTCGTCCCATCCCTCCTCGGCCAATACGATCGCTCGTTCCGCGAGCGCCCGCTCGGCGCCGTAGAAATACAGATCGACGTGCTCGCCGGCGATAACGTACCAGTCCCGTTTGTAATATTGGACTTTGTTCTTGCCGAAGTAGGTATAGGCGCCGGCGGCGGTGGCCCCCAGGCATAACGCACAGAACGCTGCGACGACGGTCCTCATCGTAACGGCGTTCCCATTCACGGGAACGGGAAAAGCAATGCGCCGGCGCCGGGCGGGCCCGGGCGGCGCCTTCGCCGGGTGATATTATTATGGGCATCGAGTGCGACGAGGTTTGGATACGTCCCGCCACGGTCGATGCCCCACGTAAGAGCCGCCGGCATAGGAAACGGCCGTTACCGCCGGCGTCGCCTCAGGACTGCGACTCTTCGATCAACTTAATAATGCTGGTTGTCTTCCGCTCGACGCGTTCGTGTTCTCTCTTACGGTGCTCGAGCGTGCGCAGGTAGTCTTCGGCGACGTTCAGCGCGGTCAAGATCGCGACTTTCTCCGTAGAGATGAGGCTGTTGTTCTCGGAGATCTCCCACATTTTGTCGTCCACGAACTTCGCGATGCGGCGGACCTCTTCCGCGTCGCGATCGCTCGTTATAGAGTATTCGACGCCGAAGATCGTTACTTTAGTGGTCTGTTTCCCTTTGGTCATCGCGGCCCCCGTTAGTCGCGGCCGACGGCCCGGCCTTTAGTCGCTCGCGTTCTCGGCCCTAAGCTCGGTTTGGCCCGCTTCGGCTTGTTTAACCTCTTCCTCGAGGTCTATCAGTTTGGCGATGAGTTTCTCGACGCGGGCGCGGACTTCGTCCTGTTTGCGGCGCAACTCTTCGTTCTCCGTCCCCAGCTCCTTATACGCCTCGATCTTTTGGAGGAGCTCGGTGTTGGCGCGCTCCATAGCCTCCAGCTCTTGACCTCGCTGGCCCAACTCTCGGCGGAGCCGCTCTTTCTCCTCCTTCATCTGGCGCAGCGTTTGCACCATCAACATAACCTTCTCTTCGAGATTATTAAGGTCTTGCATTGTTCCAACTCCCTGGTTTTGCCCTTAGCTCCTAAGCGTCGCGCCGAATTTTTTCGCCAGGATACCGAGCAATCCTTCGCGCGCGGCGTTAACCTCGTCGTCGGTGAGGGTGCGGTCGTCGGCCTGATACCTTAGCCGTATCCCCAGGCTTTTCTTCCCGGCCTCGATTCCGCCGCCGGTGAATACGTCGAAGACGGCGACGTCGCGGACGAGCGGGCTCGACGACGACGCCGCGGCGACCACCTCCGCCGCCGGCAAGTCCGCGGGTACGACGAGCGCGAGGTCGCGCCCCACCGAGGGGAAACGCGATATCGGTTGGTAACGGCTCGTCCGCGCTTGTCGGTCTACGAGGGCCGTTACGTCAACTTCGACTACGTGGGCGACGCCGAAGGGCTCGAGGGGCGGCGCGTAATAATCCCCGTTCGCTTCGCCGACTTGGAAAGTCGTTCCGGTCCACGTCGCCGTCTCGCCCCACGCCGCGGCGAGTTGTTCGAGGGTGCCCTTTACGACGAAGAAGTCGGCGGCGGCCGGCCGCCGGGCCCAGTGGCGGGGTTCGTATTCGCCCGCGGCCAGCGCGGCCAGGTGTATCGCTTCGGATACCGCCCCCCCCTCGCCCGGCGCGAACACCGTTCCCAGCTCGAAGAGGAGGACGCCCGGGGCGCCCAGGAGGCCGTTGCGCCGCGCCGCTTCGGCCAGCCCCGGCCATAGGACCGGCCGGAGATGGGAGAACTGGCTGACCGTCGGGTTCGCGAGGGCGACCGCCGGCGTGTTTACGCCGAAGGCGTGCAACTGAGATATGTTGGTGAACGACGGCGTATATACTTCGTGAAAGCCGGCCGCGGTTATCACCTCACGGGTGCGGCGCTCGAACTCCTCGCGGGCTATATGGCCGGGCGCCGGCGGCCGGCCGCCGGGCAACGTGGCGTCGATGTTGTCGTAACCGTAAATCCGGCCTATCTCTTCGATTACGTCTATTTCGGCGTTGACGTCTCGGCGGAACGACGGGACCGATATTACGAGGTTCTCCATCCGGTCGAGGCCGACCTCGAAGCGGAGACGCCGGAGGAGGACCGCCATATCCTCGCCGGTAAGGCTCGTCCCGAGAATCATATTGGCCCGGGGCGGTCGCAGGACGACCGCCGGCCGGGGCCACTCCGTCCGGCCGACATCCACCGCCGGCGCGATAACGGTCCCGCCCGCGACTTCGGCCAAAAGCGCCGCGGCACGGTCGGCCGCGGCCGGCGTCGCCGTCGGGTCCGTCCCCCGCTCGAAGCGATACGACGACTCCGTCGAGAGGTCGTAACGCCGGGCCGTGCGCCGGACGCTCGCGGCGTCGAAGTAAGCGCTCTCGATGATGACCGCTTCGGTGCTCGCGCCGACCTCGCTGCCGGCGCCGCCCATCACCCCCGCGAGCGCTACCGGCCCCGCGGCGTCCGCAATTACGAGGTCCTCGGCGCAGAGCTCTCGTTCGCCGCCGTCGAGGAGGATTAGCCGTTCGCCGGGCTGTGCCCGCCGGACCGTAAGTTTGCCGCCCGCGATTTTCGCGAGGTCGAAGGCGTGGAGCGGCTGGCCCAGCTCGACGTTGACGTAGTTCGTGATGTCCACGACGTTGTTGAGGGAACGGATGCCGACGGCCTCCAACCTTTCCGCGAGCCACGGCGGCGACGGCTCTACCCGGAGGTT
>CAZJNB010000139.1:0-5997 GCA_964547385.1 uncultured bacterium | reverse complement strand
GGGGGTGGGGGTGGGGGGGGGGTGTGGCGGGTGAAGGCGGCGAGGGCCCGGGCGTGCGCGAGGTCGTCGTTTTGGCCGGCGCAGACGACGTATTCGAAGGTCAGGCGCCGGCGGGTCCGGCGGGTGTAGTGGCGGCAGGCCGCGGCGACTTCGGCGAGGGGGTAGCGCGCGGCCGCGGGCATAAGCTCGGCGCGCGTCTCGGCGACCGCGCTCGAGAGCGAGACCGCGAGCTTTGTCCGTGGACCGCCGTCGGCCCAGGCGATTATCTTCTCGGGGATGCCGGCGGTGGATACGGTAATGCGCCGGGCGCCGATGGCGAAGTGCTCGCGCAACAGGGCGATGGCGGCGACGACCGCGTCGTAGTTCAAGAGCGGCTCGCCCTGGCCCATAAAGACGACGTTGCGGACGCGCGCCGCGGCGTGGCGTTTTTGGACGAGCGCGAACTGGGCGCATATTTCGTAGGCGCTCAAGTTGCGGCGGAACGGCAGCGTCGCGGTGGCGCACATCCGACAGTCGAGCGGGCAGCCGAGCTGGCTCGAGACGCATACGGCGTCGTGGTCCTCGCCCGGGAGGTAGACCGCCTCGACGGCCTCGCCGTCGTAGGTGTGGAAGAGGTATTTGACGGCGCCTTCGTCATCCGCGGCGGCGGCGTCCACTTCCGCCGGGCACGGGATGTAGAATTGTCGCCCGAGCTCGTCGCGGAGGGCTTGGGGGAAGTCGGTCATATCGTCGAACGTGGCGGCGGCGCGGGCAAAGAGCCAACGCTCGAGCTGGCCCGCGCGGAACGCCGGCTCTCCCCGGGTGGTGAGCTCCTCGGCGCGGCTCGCCGGCGTGAGCGCCGTAATATCCTCGCGGCCGTTGTCCGTTGCTGCGGGCATCTCCGTTACGCGTCCACCAGCTCGCCGTCCTCCATTATTACGGTCCCGTCGCCCGTTACCGTCGGCTCGAAGACGAGCATATCTTTGTGGAAGGAGCAACAGGTCTCGCCGCCGATGAAGCGGTTCTCGCCGAGGGCGAGATGGATGGTGCCGATCATCTTCTCGTCGGTGAGGGTGGAGCCGTAGGCCTCGACGACCGCGGGGTTGAGGCCGACGCCGAACTCGCCGAGACGGCGGCAGTTACCGTGGCCCGCGGCGACGAACTCCGCGAAGTCGTCGAAGCCCTGTTTGGCCTTAACGGGCGTCGCGACGCCGTCCTCGAAGTCTATGACCAAGTCTATGATTTTAACGCCGCGGACGAAAGTGCGGTCGACGACCGCGCGGCCGTTCACGGTATCCTCGACGGGAGTGGTGTAGACCTCGCCCGCGGGGACGTTCGCGATAAGGGGACCGTCGTTCGCGCCCGGGTAGCCGAGGATGCCGTCGTCGACGCGGAGCTCGCGGCCGGCGATGGAGAACGTGAGGTCGGTGCCCTTCTTGGATTTCACCGTTACCGTTTTTACGTCCTTCAGCTTGTCGTAGACTTTATGCGCTCGCTCGCGAAGGTCGCCGGGCGGCACTTCCACCGCGCGCCAGAAGAGGAGGTGGTATTTCTCGTAGTCGATGCCGAAGAACTTGGCTTGCTCCGGCGTCGGGTAGTCGGTAACGATGACGCGGCGTTTTTGGGTGTAGTAGAGGGCCTCCATCTCGGGCTTGCGCCGCTTCTGGACGATGGCGGCGCGCTCCGGGAGGAGTTGGCGGTTGAGGAGGGGGTTGCGCCAGTTGGCGTCGACGGTGATGACGACGTCGGACCGCCGGTAGAGCTCGAGGAGGTGGGGCGGGAGTTGGGCCAATTGCTCGAGCGGCGTCTCGTTTTCGATACGGAGGCGGAACTCGTCGTTGGCGGCGACGATGAGCGGGTGGCCGCCGACGCGCGCGGCCTCGGTACCGATGAGCTCGGCGTAGTTCTGGGCGTCGGCCCGGGCGCGCAACAGGACCGTCTCGCCGGCGCGCAGGCGGACGTTTTCGCGGACGATGTTGCGGGCGATGCGCGCGAAGTCGGGTTTATACATACGACCCCTTTCGAAGCTTGGGCGGCTTAGATTTTAATTTCGCCTTCGGCCAGCAGCAACTCGCCGTCGCAACTTAGCCGGGGCCCGAGGATCATCATATCCTGATGGACCGAGGAGGAATTGCCGCCGCCCATCGTGCGGTTGTCGCCGAGGGCCAGGTGCGCGGTCCCGGCGATCTTCTCGTCCATTAGTATCGAGCCGAAGGGTTTTACGAGGGCGGTGTTGGCGCCGATGCCGAGCTCGGCGATGACGTAGGGGTCGCCGGTCCCGGCGGCGAAGAAGTCGACGGCGCGCTCGAAGCCGGCCGCGGCGCCCACGAGCGTTGCCCGGCCTTTCGTGAAACGGACTTCTAAGGCTTTAATACGTGTGCCGGCGACGAAGGCGAAGTCGAAGACGACGGTGCCCTCGGCGCCGTCCTCGTGCGGCGCCAGGCAGACCTCGCCGCACGGGAGGTTTAAGAGGGTATCGCCGTCGCCCTCGGCCGGCATCCCCACCAGGCCGTCGTCGGTAAAGACCGGCCGGCCGGCGACGTTGAGATGGACGTCGGTCCCGGCGGCGGAGGTGATATGAACTTCGCGGCGGCCCTCCATAAAGGAAGCTACGCGTCCGACGCGCGCGGCGAGGGCGTCGTATTCGACGTCGAGGGCTCGCCAGAACGCGTCGTGGTATTTCTCGTAATCGACCTCGAAGAAGGCCGCCTGCGCCGCGGTGGGGAAGTCGGTGATGATGACGCGGCGGCGGCCGTCGTAGAGGACATCCTGGATGGGCGCCCGGCTCTCCATCTTGGCCGCGAGCTTGGCGCGGGCGACGTCCGCGAAGAGCGCCGGGTCCTTCTCCTGGGAATAGAGGAAGAAGACGACGTCGCTATGCTCGACGAGGGCGGCGAGGTGGGGGCGCACGCGGGCGACGTTGTTCGCGGCGACCTCGCGGAGGACCTCGACCTCGGCCTCTTCTTGGCGAACGACGGCGAGGGGGACCGCGCCGTGGCGGTAACACTCTACGTAGAGGGCGTCGGCTAAGGGGAGGCCCTCGTCGTGGGTGAGGATGAGGACGGCGTCGCCTTCGCCGACGCGGCCGCGCTCGGCGAGGAGCCGGCCGGCGGCGTTCATATCCGGACGCTTCACGCGGGTTACTCCTTGAGCTCCAATATCGTCAGCTGGTCGTTAGTGTAGAGGTCGATCTGGGCGGCGGCGGTGAGGGCCACGCGGCAGATCTCGACGGCGCTCATCTCGGCGTGCTCGAGGAGGACGCGCGCCGCGGCGAGGGCGTAGGGCCCGCCGGAGCCGAGGGCGATAACGCCGTCGTCGGGCTCGAGGACATCGCCCTGGCCGGTGATGATGTAGGAGTGGTCGACGTCCGCGACGGCGATGAGGGCGTCGAGCTGGCGGAGCATCTTGTCGGTGCGCCAGCTCTTCGCGAGCTCCAGCGCCGCGCGCGGCAGGTTCCGCGGGTGGGACTTGAGCTTCTCCTCCAGCCGCTCGAAGAGCGCGAGGGCGTCGGCGGTGGCGCCGGCGAAGCCGCACAGGACCTTGCCGTCGAGGATTTCGCGGACCTTGGCCGCGCCGGCCTTGAGGACCGTCTCGCCGACCGTCACCTGGCCGTCGGCGCCGAGGGCGACCGCGCCGTCGCGCCGAACCGATAATACCGTAGTGCCGTGGGGTTGGGGCATCGTAGCGTTTCCCCGTTCTTTTAGGTTTACCGGAATACTCCCGGGTATTACTTTATTCGTCCTTCAGCGCCTTTACTCTACCCCCCGCCCCACTGCCAGTAGAGGTAGCCGCCCGGGCCCGCGACGCTCTCGCCGGCGTCCGCAAAGTGGAAGTATTCGAACGCCAACTCGGCGCGGAAGTTCTTCAGCGGCCCGAAATTCATCCGGTAGAACGGCGCCAGCCGCACGCCCGAGCAGAGCTGGTATTTGAGCGGGACGTTGTCCAGGTAGACGAAGGTCGAGCCGTACGACGCCGCCGCGGCCGTCGCGAGCCACCCGAGCGGCCGCCAGTCCGCCGCCAGCGACGCGTCCGGCGCGACGAGTTTATGATAGCTCGCCCCCCGGTTCGTGGACCGGTGCGAGCTTCGGATTAGGAGGTTATGGGAATACGTTACGCCCGGCGAGAAGTGGATGCGGAACGTGGGCGACAGCCGCCACGAGAGGTTCACCCGGGTCGTCGAGCTCGCGCCCGCGCGGATGATGTCCAGGTAGTCGTAATTTTCCAGAAGGTTTATCCTTTGGGGGAGATATTGGAACATCGTCTCGAACGCCGCCGCCGGGAATACGCCGCGTTGTTTTAGGGAGCCGAACTTGAGGCCCAGGCTGGGGACGCCGCCGAGCCACGCCTCGAAGTCCAGATGAACCGTCATCCAGTTCGTTGGCGCCCACGACGCCCACCCCGGGAACGGCTGGAGCGGTTGGTAATACGCCTGTTCGCCCCGGCGGAACATATCGGCGGTGTAGTTGTCGAGGGGGTGGAGCATATTCTCCGCGGCGAGGGTCTCGCCGTCCGCGGCGGCGTCGGCCGCCCGCGCGGCCAACGTCGCGGCGACGAGCAGTAGGAACGTCACGGCCGCCAACGTCGCGCCGCCGCGACCCGCGTTATCGGCGCCCGTTTCCAATAGGAGATATTATACTACAAAACGCGCTCGGCAAAAAGAGTTAATTCTCGCGGTCCCGGCCCTTTTTTCGTTTTGGCGCGGCGTGAGGGTGAAACTCGTCGTAGACCTTGCGGAGGCGGGCCGCGGTAACGTGGGCGTAGATCGCGGTGGTCGCGACGCTCTCGTGGCCCAGGAGTTCGCGTATCGTTTCGAGGTCCGCGCCGGCGTCCAGTAGGTGGGTCGCGAACGTGTGGCGCCAGGTATGCGGCGAGACGCCCGGGCCGCCGGTGCGGGCGACGAGGCGGTGGACGCTGCGGTCGCGGAGCGGCCCGCCGCGGGCGTTGAGGAAAAGGGCTTTCTCGGTCGCCGCGGGCGCGAGGAGCGGCCGGAGCTCGAAGTAGACGCCGAGGGCCGCCGCGGCCTTCGCCCCCGTCGGGACGACGCGCATCTTATCGCCCTTACCGATGACCGTTACGAGCTGGCGCGCGAGGTCGCAGTCGCCCAGCCGGAGCGAGACGAGCTCGCCGACGCGGAGGCCCGCGCCGTAGAGGAGCTCGAGGACGGCCCAATCGCGGCTGGCGCGGGCGCGCGCCCGCGCCCGGGCCTTTTCGTCTTGGCGGCGGCCGGCCGCCGCGGCGCCGGCGACGGCCCGGGCGGCGCCGTCGAGGATGGCGGCGGCCTCCTCCTCCTTGATGAACGTGGGGAGGGCCGGCGCGAACTTGGGCGTCCGCAGCGCCGCGGCGGGGTTCTGCGCGACTATGCCGCGGCGCCGGAGGTATTTGAAGAAGCGGCGGAACGCCGAGAGCTTTCGCGCGAGGGACCGCGGCGAGGTCCCGGCTTCTCGCCGGGCGGCGAGGAAGTGACGGAGGTCGAGCGGCGTCAACGTCGCGAGCTCTCGCCCGGGGTCGTATTCGGCGGCGAAGGTGGCGAGTTGCCGGAGGTCGCTCCCGTAGCTTCGGACGGTGTGGGGCGACGCTCGCTCGACGTCGGCTAGGTAGGCCAGGAACGCGGCGATGTGCTCGTCGGCCATAGCGGTCACCGGCGGCCGCGGTTGGCGGGGAGGAATATACGCTCTTCGGGGATATGGAAGCGCTCGAGCATCGCCAGAGGATACGCGACCTCGAAGAGCGCCGTGGCATCGTGGGCGTCGGAGCCGACCGCGAAGCTAAGGCCCATCTCGAGCGCGAGTTGGAGCTGTGCCGGCCGCGGCACGAGCCACCGGCCGCTTATCTCGACGGCGACGCCCTGCTCGGCGGCGGCGGCCCACAGCCGTTCGCACCGCCGGCGCTCCCATATCTCGTCGTAACGGTCCGCGAGCGGCGCCGGGAGGTACGTGGGGTGGGCGAGGATGTCCAAAGGGGTGTGCGCCATGGCCTCGAGCCTCGTAGCCATATAAGCGTCTAGGAAGGCTGGGACTT
>CAZJNB010000138.1:0-5997 GCA_964547385.1 uncultured bacterium | reverse complement strand
GGCCAGCGCCGCGGCGAAGGTCGCGACGACGGTGTCGCCCGCGCCGGCGACGTCGTAGACCTCGCGCGCCCGCGTAGGAATATGTTGCGGCGCGGCGCCGGCCTCGAAGAGGACCATCCCCCGCTCACCCCAGGTGATGAGGACCGAGGCCGCGGCCAACATCTCGAGGAGCGCCGCGCCGGCGCGCTCGAGCTCGGCGTCGTCGCGCGGGCGGATGCCCGCGGCGGCCGCGGCCTCGTGGTGGTTAGGCGTAATCGACGTTACGCCCTTATATAAGCCGAAATGGTCTTCCTTGGGGTCAACGCATACGACCTTGCCGGCGTCCCGCGCCGCGGCGATGACCGCGGCGGCGACCTCCGCCGTTACCGCGCCCTTACCATAATCGGAGAGGATAACGCCGTCCGCGGCGGCCAGCGCGCGCTCGAAGTGTTCGACAACTTCGCCCGCCACCGCCGCGTTTACGTCGCCGTCGCTCTCCCGGTCGAGGCGCACGAGCTGTTGTTGCCGGGCGATGATACGGCCCTTCCAAGTCGTGGGTCGGTCCGCGGCGACGACCAACCCCTCGGTCCCCACGTCCGCCTCGTCCAGGAGCCGCCGCAGGAGGCCCGCGTTCTCGTCGTCGCCCACGACCGCGACGAGGTCGACGGCGGCCCCCAACGTCCGCACGTTGACCGCGGTGTTGGCGGCGCCGCCCGGACGATATACGTCCCGCGCGACCTTGACGACGGGGACCGGCGCCTCCGGCGAGAGGCGCGCGGCGTCGCCGAAGACGTAGTGGTCGAGCATCGCGTCGCCCACGACGAGTAGGCGCGTCCGTGCCACTCGTGCCAGAAGGTCTTGGAGTTCGGCAGGCGACGGCACGATACCCTCAGCGGGCGCCGCGGAGGACGAGCCCCTCCACGAACGATACCCAGACGTGGCCCATCAACGCGTGCAGCTCCTGGACGCGTTGGGGGTTGGGGGAAGGGACGATGAGCGCGATGTCGGCGTGCTCCGCGGCCCGGCCGCCGTCGCCGCCCAAAAACGCCGCGGTCAAGACGCGCCGTTCGCGCGCGGCGTCGAGCGCGTGCACGACGTTCTCCGAATTGCCGCTCGTGGAGAACGCCACGACCACGTCGTTCACGTCGGCGAGGGCCTGGACCTGGCGGGCGAACACCTCGGCGTAGCCGTAGTCGTTCGCCACCGCGGTGAGGACGGACGAGTCCGTCGTAAGGGCGATAGCGGGCAAGGCGGCCCGGTCGAAGTTAAGTTTGACGACGAACTCGCCGGCGATGTGTTGCGCGTCCGCGGCGGAGCCGCCGTTGCCGAAGAGGAGGACCTTCCCCCCGACGACGATGCGGGACGCGGTCTCTTGCCCCAGCTGGACCAGCTGGCGGTCGATGACCGGCAACGACCTCCTCGCGAGCTCCGCGGCCTCGCGGAACTGCTCGTGGACCTCATCTAAAAGCGACATAACGACCTCTCACAACGTTCTATTGAACGCGCGCGAACGCGAGCCGGGGCGGGTCGCCGCCGAGCCGCCAATCGTAGACGCGGCAATCGGCGGGGCGCGCCGGGCCGCCCGCGGCCACCAGCACCGGCGTCACCGTCGGCGACGCCGCCGCCACCCCGAGGCGCGCCGCCAACTCCCGCCGCCGCCCCCGCGCCCAGAGCTCGTAACGGAGGATATCCCGCCGCGCCTCCGCGTCGCGCCGCCCGCGCTTCAACTCTATGATGAACAACGACGTGGACGACGCGTAGACGAGGTCAATGCGGTTGCCGCGCGCGTCGATGCGAAGTTGGTTGAACGCCGGCGCCGCCGCCATATCCGCGGCGAGGGCGCCCCCGGCGCGCGCGAGTAAAAACTCCAACAGCGACTCGTCGAACCGCTCGTAACGCAAGATGTATCCCAGGTGCGCCCCGTCCACCGGCGGCCGGCCGGTGAGCGGATACGGCCGGACCGGCGGCAGAAACGGCATCGCGAGCTGGCGCGACGCCGCGCCGAGCGCCCGCGCCACCGACGGCCCTTCCGCCGGCAGGAACGTGAAGACGCTCCTCTTCACGAAGTCCGCGGGCGCCAGCGCCACCCCCGCGGCGCGCGCGAGCTCGTAGAAGCGCGACACGGAGAAGCGGCGGACCTCCGTCGCCGCGGCGAGCCGGACGACGAAGCGGAACTTCTCCCGCGCCGCGCCCGGCGTCGCCGGCTCCCACGCCGGCGTCTCGACCGCCGGCCCCAGATACCGCACCGGCCCCCGACAACGATACGGCCCGAAGAGGGCGCCCGCGAGCCGTTGGTAGATGTAAGCGATATCGCCGTCGCGGACCTGGGCGAGCTGGTTGACCGAGGAGGGGCGGACGCCGTAGAGCGCCAGCTCGTGGCACCGGAGGAAGTGTCTCTTCGTTATGAAGACGTGGAGCAACTTGGATGGCCCTCTCTCACGCCGGCAGAGCGGATTAGCTTCCGCCCTCCGACGCCGCGAACGCCCGCACCGCCGCCGAGAGCAGCGGCACCATTATCTCGTGGTGGCCGGTGAGGGCGAGCGCCTCGCCGCCTTCGAGCGTCGGCCGGGCGAGGACATTATGGCGCGGCCGGTAGTGTTGGATGATGTCCATATTGGCGGCGGTGAAGCCGGCTACCGGCGGCTCCAGGTGCCGCACAAGATTGAGCGCTTTGACGAAGACCTCCGGCAGGACGACCGCGGAGCCGACGTTGACGTAGACGCCGCCGTCGTCGAGGGCTTTAAGCGCCTTCGCGAGGCGCCGGAAGTCGGCCAGGCCGACCTCGCCCCAGGCGGCCCCGTCCGCCGCCGGATGTTGGTGGACGACGTCTGCGCCCAACGAGACGTGGACGGTAACGCCCACGCCCGCGGCCGCGGCGGCGGCGAGGACGCTCGCCTCGGCGTGGGCGCCCCGCGCGGTTACGGCCTCGCCCGCGAGCCGCGCGGGCGGCGCGGCCGCCTTCGCCGCCGCCGAGATTATCTCGTTAAGCTCCGCGGCGGTCTCCTCCGCCAGGCCGAAGAGGCCGCGCGGCAGGCCCGCGGCCACGACCTCCGAAGTCGCGCCGAAGCGCCCCAGCTCGTAGTCGTGGATGAGGAAGGCGCCGTTGACGGCGAGGTGGCCGATAAAGCCCTCGCGGAGGAGGGGGAGGAGGTGGAGGCCGGCGCCGGTCTTGGCGACGTGGCCGCCGAGGGCGAAGATGACACCCCGGCCGGCGCGGCGCGCGGCGACGATGGCGTGCGCCAGCCGAAGGAAGTCGCGGGCGCCGAGGATGTCGGGGAGCGAGGAGAGGAACGGCAAGAGGGCCGCCGGGTCTTCCGGCGGCCGGCCCAGGGCGCTCAGCTTAACGAGGCTGGCTCGTTGGGCGAACGGGTAGGTCTTCACACGCGCGAGGTCGACTTCGTCCGCGGGCATATCCGGGCCCCGCCCTATCCCCCTAAGTCGTAACTCTCAAGCCGCACGGAAATATCGCCGATGACGATCTTGGACTTGAGCAGGACCGGCATCTTCTTCTCGTCGTCGGTAACCCATATCCAGATGCGGCCTTCCTGTTTGAAGATGCCCTCGGTCTCGGTGAGGACCGGCTCGATGACGAGGGTGTCGAAGGTCCCGGCGGGCACCTCGACGCGCTCCTTGCGGAGGACTTTAACGGGAATGGTCTTGCTCGCTTTACCGTCGGCGTAGTTCACCGTTATCTGGCCGCCCACCGTAAGCGCGAGCGACCGGACCCAGTAGAAGCCGCCGAGGGCGTCGCGGGCGTTGGGGAGGACGCGCATCGTGGTAACGCCGCGGGTGGCGGTGCGTTTAGAGGGGTTGAAGTAGACGACCTCGTCGTCCTTATAGGTCCCCTCCACCAAGTGCTTCTCGGACTTCCACACGGTGTAGTCTTTGGTATCGAGGTAGACGTCCACGCGGTCGCGGGTATAGAAGAAGGCCGAGACCTGCGGCCCGGACGACGCCCGCGAGACGATGTGGTAGACCTTGCGGCCGTTGAAGAGCTTCACCCCCCGCACCTCGAGGGTGGCGGTCCCGGCCTTCACCACGTTCGACCACGAGACCGAGAAGACCAGCTTCTCGCCCACCTTGAAGGGGGCGGCCGGGCACAACGTCGCGCCCGCCGTTAATATCGCCAGGACTATCGCTATCGCTCTTATCCGCATCGGGACCTCCTCCGCGCGTGCCGTAGAATCTATCAGATTTGGCGGGGGGTGTCAAATGTATTTTCGGGGAGAGGAGCGCGGGCGTTTGCTAACAACCGGCGCGAATGGCGTTCCGGCGCGAAATATGTTAGTATTTATTCGCCGGCGATAGCCGCCGGCCCACGCGAGAGTGGCGGAACTGGCAGACGCGCTGGACTTAGGATCCAGTGGCTTTAGCCGTGCGGGTTCGAGTCCCGCCTCTCGCAATCTCTCCGAACGCGCGGCGGTTACGATATGGCGAAGGTGACAAAGACGGACGCGAACGTAGTACGCGTCGCCGCCGAGGTGGGCGCGGAGGAGGTGCGGGCCCGAGCCGCCGGGGCCTACGCCGAGCTCGCGCGCACCCTAAACTTCCCGGGCTTCCGCCGGGGGAAGGTCCCCCGCCACGTCCTCCGGCGGACGCACCAAGACCACATCCTGAGGACCGTCGTGGACGAGCTCGTGCCCGCGGCGTTCGAACGAGCCGCGGAGGAGCTCGAATTGGAGCCGGTGAGCTCGCCGCGCTACGAGGTGAAGTCGGCGTCGGAGGACGGGCCCATCGTCTTCGACGCCGAAGTCGCGGTCTTCCCCAAAGTCGAGCTGCCGGATTACCGCAACTTCATCATCAAGCGCGAGCGGCCGCAGGTGGGCGACGACGACGTCGCCCGGGCGCTGGAGGACCTCCGCCAGGCGAACGCACGCCTGGAGCCCGTAACGGCCCGGGCCGCGGCCGCGGGCGAACTCGTCATATTGAAGTTCCAGGGCGAGAAGCCGCCCGAGGGCTTCTCGGAGGCGACGGTGGGGGTGTGGGCGCGCGGCGACGGCGACGCCGCCTTCGGGAAGCAAGTGCTCGGCAAACGCCCGGGCGATACCTTCGCACTCGAGGTCGATTACCCCGCCGACTACCCGGCGCGGCGCCTCGCCGGGAAGAAGGTGAAGGCGCCGGTGGAGGTGGCCGAGGTCAAGCGGCGGGTCCCGCCGGTGTTGGGCGACGACTTCGCGAAGGACCTGGGGGAAGACTCGCTGGCGGCGCTGGAGGCCAAGGTGCGGGAGCGGCTCGCGGCGCACGCCGAGGAGCTCTCCTACGTAAAGGCCTATCGCCGCCTCCTCGACGACATCGCCGCGCGGGCGAAGGTCCCGCTGGCCGACTCTTTCGTGGACGAATTCTTGGGCTCCTCGTCCGAGGAAGTCGCGCGGATGCCGGAGAAGAAGCGCGCCGAAGCTCGGGCCGCGGCGCGCGCGGACCTCGGCCGTTACTTCCTCGTCCGCGAGCTGGCCCGGCGCGAGGGGGTGAAGGTGAGCGCGGACGAGGTGGCGCAGGCGATGGCGGCGGCGAAGGCCGCGCCCGGCGAGGAGACCGAGCGCCCGGCGAGCGTCTACGACCGCCTCCTCAACGAGAAGCTCGCCCGCAAACTCGTCCCCCACGAGGGGGACGCCGCCGGGGAGGCCGGCGACGACGACGAATAGTGCCCCCGCCGCGACCGACCGCGGCGAACTCTTCGGCGGCCGTCTGACGCTGGCGCAGCCGCGCGCCGGCTACCGCTTTTCCCTCGATTCCCTCCTGCTCGCGTGGTGGGTGGCGTTCGAGCCGCACGAGCGCATATTGGACGCCGGCTGCGGCGTCGGCGTCGTCGCCCTCGCCCTCGCCTGCCTGCGCGGCGCCCGCGCCGTTACCGGCGTGGAGCTCCAAAAAGAACTCGCCGCGCTCGCGCGCGCCAACTGCGCCGCCAACGGCGCCGAAAGTTGGGTTACGATAACCGCCGGCGACTTGCGGGAGCTGTCGCCGGCACTGCGGGGGAAGTTCGACATCGTCTGCGCCAACCCGCCCTTTCGCGAAGTCGGC
>CAZJNB010000137.1:0-6018 GCA_964547385.1 uncultured bacterium | reverse complement strand
GATGGACATTATAACGTCGTCGCCGGCGGTGAAGGCCGTGCTCGTGAACATCTTCGGCGGCATCACCCGTTGCGACGATGTCGCCACCGGCCTCGTCGCCGCGCTCGAGAAACAACCGCTCGACGTTCCTCTCGTCGTCCGCCTCACCGGCACCAACGAGGAAGAGGCGAAGGAGATATTGAAGAAGGCGGGCATCGACGCCGGCGCGGATATGGACGCCGCGGTGAAAGCCGCGGTCGCCGCGGCTCGAGGGGAAACGCGGGAGGCATAGCGTGAACGTGGAAATACTTTATTTCGACGGTTGACCCAACTACCTGCGGGCGAAGGAAGTCGTCCGCCAGGCGTTGGCGGAAGAGGGCGTTGCCGCGGAGGTGACGTTGGTGAAGATTTCGACCCAGCCCGAGGCGGTCGCGCATCGCTTCCTCGGTTCGCCGACGGTGCGGGTGAACGGCGAGGACGTGGAGGTCGCGGCGCGCGGCGTTACGAGCTACGGCTTCACCTGCCGCGTCTACCGCGACGGCGACGAGGAGGTGCACCTCCCGCCGCCGGCGATGGTCCGGGAGGCGGTCCGGGCCGCGGCGGCGCGCTAACGCCGACACAAACTGTCAGATCCCGATACTAAGATAGAGGAGCTCGCTATGTCCATCCTCATAGACGAGAACACGAAGGTCATCGTTCAGGGCATCACCGGCCGCGACGGCTCGTTCCACGCGGCGCGGATGATTGAATACGGGACGCACGTCGTCGCGGGCGTAACGCCCGGGAAGGGCGGCGCCGACGTGGACGGCGTCCCCGTCTTCGATACCGTCGCGGAAGCCAAAGAGGCCACGGCCGCCAACACGAGCATCATCTTCGTGCCGGTGAAGTTCGCCGCGGACGCGGTCTACGAGGCCATTGACGCCGGCCTGGCGCTCGTCGTCGTCGTTACCGAGGGCATCCCCGTCGCCGATATGAACCGCGTCTATCACTACGCCGCGCGCAAGGGCGTGCGCTTCGTCGGGCCCAACTGCCCGGGCCTTATCTCGCCCGGCAAGTGCAAGGTGGGCATTATGCCGGCGCGCATCCACAAGCCCGGTCACGTCGGCGTCATCTCGCGCTCCGGGACGCTCACGTACGAAGTGGTCTATGGCCTGACGCGCGCGGGCCTCGGGCAAACGACGTGCATCGGCATCGGCGGCGATCCCGTTATCGGCACCGGCTTTATAGATTGCCTGGCGATGTTCGAGGCGGACGCGGCGACGAAGGCGGTCGTGCTCATCGGCGAGATCGGCGGCGACGACGAGGAGCGCGCCGCGGAATATATCGCCGCGAAGATGACGAAGCCGGTGGTCTCGTTCATCGCCGGCCGGACCGCGCCGCCCGGGAAGCGGATGGGCCACGCGGGCGCGATCATCTCGGGCGGCGCCGGGACCGCGGAGGGCAAGCGCGAAGCGCTCGCCGCCGCCGGCGTGGGCGTCGCCGACGCGCCCGCCGCCATCCCGGCGATGATACAGGAGGCTTGGGCCTGAGGTCCGCCGCGGGCCGTAGGGCCGGAGATACACGGTTATGTTGAAGCGGCTTAGCATAGGCGCGGCGTTCGCGGCGGCCTTAGCCGCCGCGGTAATAATAATACCCGGGCCCGCGGGCGTCGCCGCCCAGGAGACGATAACGTGCGTCTATTGCGGCGGCTCGGGCGAGGTAACCTGCGCCTATTGCCAGGGGAACGGCCGCGTAAAGTGTAATTACTGCGGCGGCAGCGGCGCCGTAACGTGCACGTTCTGTAACGGGACCGGCCGTATCCGCTGTGACGAGTGTTTCGGCAAGGGTTACTTATACGACAACGGCCGGAAGACAGAGTGTCCCAAGTGTAAAGGGGTGGGGAGCTTACCGTGCGACTATTGCGCCGGCTCGGGGGAGATCGCGTGCGAAGTCTGCGGCGGCTCGGGCGACTTGCGGTGCGTCATCTGCGACGGTTTCGGCAAGGTCCGTTGCGTCGTCTGCGACGGGACCGGTAAGATGACGTTCAAATAATGCCGTCCGCTCTGCTTCCGAGCCGCGGCCGGCGCCGCGGCTTTCGCTTAGGCGTCTTGACGCCGCCGTCGGTTTTAGATAGAATGGCGCGACGGCGGCGATGTTGAAACATCTCCATATTGAGGACTTCGTCCTCATCGACCGGGTATCCTTGGACTTTGGCCCGGGCTTCTCGGTGCTCAGCGGCGAGACCGGCGCCGGGAAGAGCATTATCGTAACCGCGGTGGAAATTCTCCTCGGCGGCCGCGGCGATAGCCTGTTGGTGCGGCGGGGCGCGCGGAAGGCCCGGCTGGAGGCGGTTTTCGACGCCGGCGAGGGGACGCGGCAGGTCTTGGCCGCGGAGGGTGCGGACAACGCCGGCGGCGAATTGCTCCTCCGGCGCGATATCGGCGCCGACGGCCGGAGCCGGTGTTACGCCAACGGGAGGCCCGTAACGGTCGGGACGCTCGCGGCGTTGACGGAGACGTTGGTCGAGCTCCACGGCCAATTCGCGGACCTGCCGGCGTTGCGACGCCGCGGCCAGACGGACCTGCTCGATGACTTCGGCGGCTTCGGCGCGTTGCGCGCGCGTTACGACGACGCGTTCCGCCGTTGGCAGGAGTTACGCGCGGCGCGGGCTCGGCTGGAGGCGTCGCGCGCGGAGCGGGACGTTCTCCTCGACGGCCTCACGTTTATGATAAACGAGCTCGAAGGCGCGGCCTTGACGCCGGGCGAAGAGGAAGGGTTGAAGGAGAAGCGGGACCGGCTGAGGTACGCGGCACGGGTCGCCGAGGATATCGAAGGGGCCCTCGCCATCCTCAGCGAGGGCGACGGCGCGGTGACGCACCAACTAGCGACCCTTAAAAAGCACCTCGGCGATTTGGCGGAAGTCGTGCCGTCGGCCCGGGGTGCGGTCCGGCGGTTGGAGGAGGCCGCCGCGGCGGTGGACGACATCGCCCGGGAGGTCGCCGCGTTGCGCGCCGACGAGGACGACGCCCCTCTCGAGCTGGACGATATCGAGAGCCGCCTCGCGATAATAGAACGGCTGAAGCGCAAATACGCCAAGGACGTCCCGGCGTTACTCGCCCACCTGGCGGAATTGAAAGATAAGAAGGCCGAGCTGGAAGGCGCCGACGACCGCTTGGTCGAAGTGGCGCGCGAGGCGGGGGCGGCGGCGGAAGAAGTGGCGGCGTTGGCGGCGGAGCTCTCTACGCGGCGGCGGGAGGCCGCGTCGGCCCTTGCCGCCCAGGTGAACGCGGACCTCCCCGATTTGGGGATGGAGGGCGCGGCGTTCGACATAAAATTGGAGCCGCCTTCCGGCGGGACCTTAGCGGAGGCGGCGGGCGTCGTGGTCGGCCCGCGCGGCGCGGAGGAGGCGGCGTTCGAGCTCGCGGCCAACCCGGGGGAAGAGCTGAAGCCGCTCTCGCGCGTGGCTTCCGGCGGCGAGCTGTCGCGGGTTATGCTCGCGGTGCGGGCGGCGTCGGCGGCTCGGGCCGGCGCCGGGACGATCGTCTTCGACGAGGTGGACGCCGGCATCGGCGGCCGCGTGGGGCACGTCGTCGGCGCCCGCCTTCGCGACCTGGCCGCCGGCCGCCAGGTAATATGCGTAACGCACCTGGCGCAGATCGCCGCGCGGGCGGACGCCCAGTTCTTCGTGGACAAAGTTATCATCGACGGCCGGGCCCGCGTAACCGTCTCTCGGGTAGAGCGCGATACCCGGTTGGAAGAGCTGGCGCGGATGTTCGGCGGCGGCAAGCCGCCCACGCCGGCGACGCTCAAGCACGCCGCGGAGTTATTGGAGACGGCCCGGCGGGAAGCGACCGCCGCGGTGTAGAAGGGAGCCCCGATGAAACGGCTCGTGCTGTGGGTCCTTTTCGTAATACTGTTGTTATTGATTATCAGCCCGATCGACTTCGCCCCCGGGCCCGTAGACGATATTGTCTACGGCATCCTCGACGTAGTAATAATCGCTCTCCTCGGCCTCGGGAAAGAGCGGAAGAAAAAGCTCCCGCCCCCCGAAGGGGACGGGAGCGTCGCCGCAAAAGACAGCCGGTAGGGGCGAGACGTTCGCCCCTACGTCGGCCGCCGCGCGAGCTAACAGCAATGGTGATGCGCCGCGGCTTTTCCTTCGTGGGCGTGCGGCCGGCAACCACAGCCGCACATCGCCGTAACCATTTCAACGACCTGGGACGCCTTCTCGCCGCTGACGCGGATGACGAACGCGCCGTCTTTCTCCTCGACGTGAACGTCGAGAATTTTTTTATCCATCCTCCTTCCACCTCCTTTCATTATTCGCTATATTTATATATTTAATACGTTCGATTGTTGGGCGTAAAATTTTTTACTCGACGCCGAACTCTTTCCGGACGCAACAACACATCGAGTTTAAACGTTCTTTATTTAACGCGTAGTACACCGTCGTTCCCCGCTTCTCCGCGGTAACGATGCCGGCCTCCCGGAGGATGCGGAGGTGGTGCGATATCGCCGGCTGGCTTAGGTCCGAGCGTTTGACGACCTCGCCGACGCTCAGCGGCCCGCCGCAAAGCGCCCGGAGGATGGAAACCCGCACCGGCTCCCCCAAAGCTTTAAACGAAGCACATATATCCATACATTTATATATTTAACATAAACGCTGGGGGATGTCAAGGGTTTTTTCGCCGAGTTGTACGCGCGAGGTTGGGGCGGCGGTAACGTATCGCGGAACGTCGAAACGTACGTAGCGGCGCCGGGTGTAGCGCGGAGGGGGATGGAGGGTCGGACGGTTCGTATGTATCGGCGTCAAGCGAATGGGTTTAGGATGGAATAAAAAAGGGCCGGCGAGCCGGCCCTTAGTTACCTTCTTTTCTGATTTCCCGCTCTTTTCTTTTTAGGGCACGTAAATCAAGCCAGAACTCGCTTTTAGGGATATCGAACTTCGATAAAATGCGCCCGATTACTCTGATGTCGTACGGCCCTTTTTGGCGTTTGTCTTTGATCGTGTGTATAACGCCGGGCTTCCGGTCGGGCGCGTGTAAAATAATTTCACTTCCTTTCCCCCTATCTTCGGCGATTTCTACGCCGAAAATGTTCAACCGCCTTATAAGGTCTCGGAAATCAAGCGCCGTAGGGTGCACTCGATTTACCTTAGACGAGTTCCGGCTCGAATAAACGGAGAAAAGGCGGCCATTTTCCGGAAAACGGGTCCGATTCTCCGCTCCGCCCGATGCCTATCTCTAAAGGACCTGCCTTCGCGAGCTTGTCCCAATATTCTCGCGGGGCAGGACTAAAAGGTGAGACCCCGTGTTCGCTCGCGTAATCGAGGTGGGCCCGGATTACGCTCATTATATCTTCAAGAACTTCTTCGATGGAGTCGCCATCGACCATTAAGTCCATTTCGAGACAATGGGCGGTTATAGGGAGCCCCGGGATCCTCTCAATTAGAATTCTTACGGGGACCTCTATGGAATATCTTGACGACACTTCGCCGCCTCCGACTACCCGAACTACTAAGAACCGCTCGGGTAATTTTAACCCCTTCCAAATTTCTATTGGCAGGGGCTCTTTTTCCGTCGCGCGTTATTGTCGCGCGTGGGCGGCCCCACGCGCTATTAGTATACCATATTGCCGTAGAAAAACAAGCCGGAAAGGCCCGTTAGTCTGTCCCGGATATGTTACGCAATTTCATCGGCGGCTGGGTTGTTACGCCGCGGCCCGACTTCGCTACGCGCCGAACTTCTCCGCCCAGCCGCTGAGGTTCAGGAGTATCGGCAGGACGTCCCGGCCGCGGAGCCGGCCGGCGCCGCCGGTGGCCGCGGCCCGCTCACCGAAGGTCTCGACCGCGTCCGGCCGGACGCCCGGGCCGGCGAAGACGGCCGGGACCGCGTCGCCCGAGTGGTCGCGGACGGCGACGGGCGTCGCGTGGTCCGCGGGGACGCGGCGGGGGGGGCGGGTGGGAAGCGGGCGGGGGGGGCTTTGGGCGGCGCGGCTATCCGGTCGGACATTGGCACCCTTGCTGGCGGCGCGGCGGCGTGGGCGGGGGCGGCCGGCCCC
>CAZJNB010000136.1:0-6026 GCA_964547385.1 uncultured bacterium | reverse complement strand
GCCGCGGCGGCGATACGGGAGGAGCTGGGCGCGAAGGAAGTTATTTTGGCGGTCCAGGGCTCACGCGTGGGAGGTATTAAAAACCTTTACGACGGCGTCGACGTCCGGGCGCTCGCGGACGTATATCCCGTCGGCGACGAAGCGGTCCTGGTCTATGAGGTTACGGGCCGGCGCGTGCCGGCGGCGGGTATCCCCCCCGACGTCGGCGTCGTGGTCTCGAACGTCGAGACGGTCCTGAACGTCGCGCGCGCGCTCCGGGGCAAGCCGGCGACTACGACTTGGGTTTCGGTGGCCGGGGCCGTCGCGGCGCCGTTCACCGCGGAGGTACCGGTGGGGACGCCGGCGTCGTTCCTGCTCGAAAAAGCGGGCGGCCCGAGCGTCGCCGATTATGTTATATTCAACGGCGGGCCGATGATGGGCGAAGAGGTTGCCGCGGATTCCTATGGCGTTCGCTTGACGACCGGCTTGATAATGGTGCTACCGGCCGACCACGTTGTCGTAACCAAACGGCGTTTGCCGTTGGAGCACGTGCGGACGCTTGCGGGCAGCGCCTGCACCCAGTGCCGGGATTGCACCGAGCTGTGCCCGCGGTATCTCTTGGGTTACGACGTTACGCCTCATCTCTCTATGCGGCGGGTTTTCAGCTGGGGCGAGGACGCCGAGCCGGCGTATTTCGCGAACGCCGCGGCGTGCACCGGCTGTGGCCTCTGCGAGCTCTACGCCTGCCCGATGGCGATATCGCCGCGGCGCGTCCAAAATCACCTTCGCGCCCGTTTAGCGGATGTCCCCCGGGCCGAAGGGGCCGGCGAGGTCCACGCCGACCGGCCCGGGCGCCAGGTCCCGGCGGCCCGTTTGAAGAAGAGGGTCGGGGTGGACCGCTACGACCGGCCGGCGCCTTGGCGGGACCTCGACGAGCCGCCGCCGCGGGTTTCGGTTCCCACCGGCCAGCCGTACGCGCTGGCGCTGGACGTCGTCATCCGCGAGGGGGACCGCGTCGAAGTGGGACAGCCGCTTACGCGGGCGTCGGCCGAGGATACGCTGGGCGTCCCGGCGTACGCGAGCATCGCCGGCCGCGTCGCCGCGGTGGCCGACGGCTACGTGGTTATTGACAGGACGCAGATTGCGTAACGCGTACCAGCGAGAGGATAGATAATGCTAAAGGCGATAGCGATGGTGGCGGTAGCGAGCTGGGGTGCTTTCGGCGCCGCGGCGGCCCGGGCGTACGAAGCGCCCGATATGGAAAAGCTCAACACCGAAGACTTGGCGAAGTTCAAGGAGGCCTATACCTTTTATATGGAGGGGCTCGACTTCGAGAGGGAGGGCTCATGGGTCTCGGCGAGCCAGGCGTATCGGAACGCGGTGAAGATATATCCCAACTACCCGGACGCGCAATACGGCGTGGGGAAGATGGCGCTTCGGCTCGGGCGCCTGGACGAGGCGGAGGAGGCGTTGGTGTGGGCGCTCCGCTTGAAGCCGGAACTATACCAGGCGCACAGCGAGCTCGGTAGCGTTCACTATCGCCGCGGCGAGTATAATAAGGCCGCGCTCGAGTTCAAGGAGGCGCTGAAGCACGACGCCGAGGACGCGGTGGCTCTCTATAACCTCGCGAATGCCTACCGGAACCTCGGGAAGCCCAAGGACGCGGTGGCCGCGTTTGAGAAGACGCTCGCGCTCGACGCCGGTAACATCGATTGCTATTATAATATGGCTCTCGCGTACGAGGATATGGCCAAGCCCGAGGAGGCGGTCGCCGCGTTCGAGAACTTCATCGAGGGTGCCGGCGACGACCCGGACCAGGCGGAATGGGTAACTCGGGCGCGCGAATACATCAAAGAGATCCGGGAAGGTGAAAAGGGAAAGTAGTTGGCGCCGCTCGAGGAAGCGATAGGCTTAGTCGAGTTCTCCTCCATCGCGCGCGGCATCGAGGCGGTGGACGCGATGGTGAAGGAGGCCGACGTCCGGCTGTTGGCGTCGCGAACCTGTTGCCCCGGGAAGTATATCGGCTTGGTCGCCGGGGCCGTCGCCGCGGTCCAGTCCTCGGTGGCGGCGGCGCGGGACGCCGGCCGGGGGCACTACGTCGACGACCTGGTCATCCCCAACGTCCACGAGCAGGTGTTGGCGGCGGCGGCCGGGACCGTCGTCGTCCCCGAGCGGGGCGCGCTGGGCGTAGTCGAGACCTTTTCGCTGGCGTCGTCGCTGTTGGCGGCGGACGCCGCGGTGAAGGCGGCGCCCGTTACGTTGGTGGAGGTTAGGCTCGGCACCGGCATCGGCGGGAAGGGTTTTACGACGATGGTGGGGGAAACGGCGGCGGTCCGGGCGGCGGTGGCCGCGGGCGCGGCCGGCGCGGCCCGTCGGGGTCTGTTGGTCGCGACCGCGGTTATTCCGGCACCTTATCAAGAGGTTCTGGATAAATTAATATAAACGTTTAGGAGTCGAGGCGTCGTTATATGGTGGTCAAGGAGATAATCAACGTCGCCGGGAAGCGGCTCGGCTTCTTCGACGCGTGGTGCAAGGCGTGCGGCATTTGTATCGCCCTCTGCCCCAAGCACGTCTTCGATACCGGCCCGGACGGCAAACCCGTCGTCGCCCGGCCCGAGGATTGTATTAACTGCGGGATCTGCGAGATAATGTGTCCGGACTTCGCGATCGGATGGTTCGAGGACCCGCTCCACGACGAGGAGTTGAGGGAGGCGCACCGCCGCGGCGGCGAAGAGGAAGGGGTAAAGGACCCGCCGAAGTAACGGCCGGCGGGGCGTATATATGTCACTGATGCAAGGCAACGAGGCGGTTACCCGGGCGGCGCTCGCCGCGGGCGTGCGTTTCTTCGCCGGGTATCCCATAACGCCTTCCACCGAAGTCGCCGAGATAATGTCGGTGGAACTGCCGAAGGTGGGCGGGAAATTCTTGCAGATGGAGGACGAGATCAGCTCTCTCGCCGCGGTCATCGGCGCCTCGCTCGCGGGCGCGAAGGCGATGACCGCGACCAGCGGCCCGGGCTTTTCGCTGATGCAGGAGAACCTCGGCTACGCCTATATGACCGAGGTGCCGTGCGTTATCTACAACGTAATGCGCGGCGGCCCGAGCACCGGCCTCCCCACCGGCCCGTCCCAGGGCGACGTAATGCAGACGCGGTGGGGCTGCCACGGCGACCACCCGGCGGTCGTCCTCGCGCCGTCGTCGGTCCTCGATTGTTATAACCTCACCGTGCGGGCCGTCAATCTCTCGGAGCGCTTTCGGCTACCGGTTATTTTGCTGGGCGACGAGATCGTGGCCCATATGCGGGAGGACATCACGCCGCCTACGGAATTGGAACTCGTCGAGCGCGAACGGCCCAACGTTCCCAACGAGTGGTATTATCCCTACGACGACTCGACGACGAGCGTGCCGCCGCTGGCGCCCTTCGGCACCGGCTTCCGCTTCCACGTTACCGGATTGATTCACGACCGCGCCGGCTTCCCGACGAACGTTCCCGCGGAGGTCGACCGGGCCCTCCATAACCTGATGCGCAAGACGCAGAAGTTCCGGCGAGAGATAATCCACGTTACGCACGAGAACTTGGCGGACGCGGAAGTGGTGGTCGCGGCCTACGGCATATGTGCGCGGGCCGCGCAGGCCGCGATGGTCGAGGGGCGCGCGCGAGGCTACCGCGTCGGCGTCATTAACCTCAAGACGATATGGCCCTTCTGTTACCGTCTGATACAGCGGGTGGCGGCCAACGCCAAGGCGATAGTGGTCCCGGAGATGAACTTCGGGCAATTGGTGCGCGAGTTCGAACGGGCGGCGTGTGGCCGGACGCACATCGTCCCGCTAAGCCGCGTAGACGGCGAGCCGATAACGCCGCGGCAGATACTGGGCGTCGTGGCCGAGTTCGTAACGGCGGGAGGTGGCGCATAATGGCGGAGACCCACAAGCTCAATCCTTCCGAGATTATGCACGAATACCTACGACCTAAGAAGAAGTTTCCCCACATATGGTGCGCCGGCTGCGGTATCGGAACGATTATGGGCGCTTTTATCCGGGCCATCGCCGCGTGTGAGCTCGACCGGGACCAAGTAGTAATGGTCTCCGGCATCGGCTGTAGCTCGCGTTTGCCGATTTACGTGGACTTCAATACGCTCCACACGACGCACGGCCGCGCCATCGCCTTCGCCACCGGTGTCAAAATGGTCCGGCCGGAGCTGGAGGTAATCGTCATTACGGGCGACGGCGACGTCGCGGCCATCGGCGGCAACCACCTCATCCATGCCTGCCGCCGCAACATCAACCTTACCGTTATATGCATCAACAATAACATCTACGGTATGACCGGCGGCCAAGCGTCGCCGACGACGCCGCCGGGTATGATCGCGACGACGGCGCGCTACGGCGATTACGAACGGGCGTTCGACCTTTGCGAGCTGACCGCGGGCGCCGGCGCGGCCTTCGTCGCCCGCGGCGCCGTCTACTACGCCCGGCCGCTCCAGAACCTCATCGCCCAGGCGATTATGAAGAAGGGCTTCGCCTTCGTCGAGGTCCTCTCGCAGTGCCCGACCTATTACGGCCGCTTCAATAAATTCGCTTCCGCGGTGGATATGCTCTATTGGCAGCGCGACCACACCGTGAACGTCAAGGCCGCGCGTAAAATGGCGCCCGAAAAGGCCGAGGGTAAAATCGTTACCGGCGTCCTCGCCGACCGCGAATACCCCGAGTTCACCGAACGCTACGATAAACTAATCGCCGACTTGGCGGGGGGGAGCGCGTAATGCTTGTCGTCCGCTTCGCCGGCTTCGGCGGCCAGGGGCTTTTAACCGCGGGCCTTATCCTGGCCGACGCCGCGGCCATATACGACAAAAAGAAGGTCGTCCAGACGCAGAGTTACGGCGCCGAGGCGCGCGGCGGCGCCAGCCGCTCCGACGTCGTCGTCTCGGACGAGGATATTATTTTCCCCAAGCCCGACCACCTCGACATCCTCGTCGCGATGAACCAGATGTCGGTGGATAAATATACCGCCGCCCTCGGTGAGGAAGGCACCTTGCTCGCGGACGCCACCTACGTTACGACCGTCACCTTCGGCGACAGCTATCTCATCCCTTTCACCGGCATCGCCCGTGACCAATTGGATATGAAGCTCGCCGCGAACGTCGTGGCCCTGGGCGCGTTGGTGGAGCTCTGCGGCGTCGTATCTAAGGATGCGGTGGTAAAAGCTCTCGGGCATCGCGTGCCGCAAGGTGTTGTCGAGACGAACCTCCAGGCGTTGGAGTTGGGATATGCCGCCGCGCGGGAGGCCGCCGCGGCGCGCGCCCAGGCCGAAGCCGACTACGACATCGTCTAATCATAGGTTGTTATAGTTATGGAGAAGACCCTATTTATGATAAAGCCGGAGGCGGTCGCCCGCGGCCTCGTGGGCGAACTTGTCGCCCTCGTCGAGCGCGAGGGCTTCGCGCTCGAGCGGCTCGAGCTAAAACGCTTTGACCGGACCAAGGCCGAAGCTTTCTACGACGTCCACCGCGACAAACCCTTTTTCGAAAACCTTATCACGTATATTACTTCCGGCCCGGTCGTGCCGATGGTGCTCGCGGGCGAGGACGTTATTGTCCGCGTCCGCCGGTTGATGGGGGCGACGGACCCGGCGCAAGCTGACGCGGGCACGATACGCCGTAAATACGGCGCTTCCCTCGAGCGCAACGCGGTCCACGGTTCGGATAGCCCGACCTCCGCGGCGCACGAGATCGCGGTCGTTTTCGGCGGGGCGTGAGGGTGGCGGCGGGCGTATGGAGTTGGCCCAACGCGCTGACGCTGGCGCGCCTGCCGCTGGTGGCGCCGGCGGCGTATCTACTCTAGCGTCGCGAGTATGTCGCCGTTGCCCTCGGCTTCCTGGTGGCCGCGACGCTGAGCGACATCCTCGACGGCATCTTGGCGCGCCGCCTGGGCCAAGTATCGGACTTCGGGAAGAAGCTCGACCCGGTCGTGGACAAAATCGCCGTCGGCGTCGTCGCGGCCTTCAGGATAAGGCAGATATTTAACGACCCTGATATGGCCTGCCGCAT
>CAZJNB010000135.1:0-6100 GCA_964547385.1 uncultured bacterium | reverse complement strand
GCGCCGGCCGGGAGGTAAGGACGGAGTTCGCGGGCGCCGCGGCGGCGGGCGAGACCGACGTCGCGGTGGACGTTTCGGCGCTCGCGCCGGGCGTCTATACCTATCGGCTCGAGGGCGGCCCCGCCGCCCGGGCGAGCCGGAAGATGGTGGTGGTGAAGTAACGCGCGCGTTTTGCGCGGGAGGCCCTCGGCTTGGCTACGGCTAAGCCGGGGGCTTTTGTATGGGGCGATAATTACTTGCGGCCGGCGCGGCGGCGTGTTATCTTGGCGCCGCCGGGATATGCGACGGCTGAACATATATTTATGGGCAATGTTGACGTTTATCGTAGCGCTCGCGGCGGTCGTAGTTCTGTTGCCCGCGGCCGGTTTCGCCCGGGCGATGACGATCGACGGCGCCCGCCTCGCGGCCGTCGCCGCGGCGTCCTTTTTCGTCGCCCGGGCCTTCCGCGCGGCGCGGCGGCGGGCGGACATCCGCGGCGCATGGATACTGTTTGCAGCGGGGACGTTGGCGTGGCTCGGCGCCGAGGGGGTAACCTTTTACTACGGCGCCCGGGTCGTGGGCGGCGCGGCGCCGGCCTACCCGGCGTTCGCGGACGTATTGTGGGGCGCGGGTTACGTCTTTATCGCCGCGGCGGCTATTTGGAAGATCGCGAAGCCGCCGTCGGGGGTCTCGGCGCAGGCGGTGGCCGGCGCCCTCGCGACCGCGGCGGTTGGCCTCATCCTCTCGGTCAACTTCGTAATCATCCCGGCGCTCCGCAACCCGGCGACGACGGCCGGCGAGAAGTTCGCGGGCGTGTTCTTCGGCGGCGCGGACTTCGTCCTCGCCGCGGCGGCGCTCGTTCTCATCGCGGTTCACGGCCGCCGCGGCCTGGGAAGGCCGTGGGCCCAAGTTGCGCTCGGCCTTATCCTCTGCGCCGCCGGCGATACTATATATTGGCACCTGGCGGCGGCGGGCCTTTACGGGCCGGCGGGCAGTCTTGTTACGGCGCTGTTTTGGGTCGCCGGCTTTTTACTCATCGGCTTCGGCGCGTATTACCGACGCCTTCTCCTCAAAGGAGTAGTGACGTTGGACGAAAGGGGTGCGGCGTGTTGACGCGGGGACGGCGTATATTCCCGGTGGAAGGTGAAGGATAATGGCGGGGAGTTTTCGCCCGGGCATCGGCGTAATGACGATTCGCGAACTCTTGTGGCGGGCGCGCGAGAAGTTCGGCCCGAGGGTCTTCGCTCAGCGGCGCCTTCCCGCCGGTGACTTCGCGCGCGCGAGTTACGCCCGGCTGTGTGAGGACGTCATTCGGCTGGGCGCGGCGCTTGGGCGGATGGGCGTGGGCCCCGGGACGCGCGTCGCCATAATCGGCGAGAACCGCGTCGAGTGGGCGACGACGTACCTCGCCGCGGTCGCGGGGGGCGCGGTCTGCGTGCCGCTCGACCCCCAGTTGAAGGAGAAGGAGCTCCTCGCGATTATGGCGAAAGCGGGCGCCGAAGTCGTCGTCGCGGCGCCGTCCTGCGTGGGAAAGTTCCCGCCGCTTCGGGCGGCTCTCCCGAAGTTGCGCGAGGTCATCTCGATGGCGGTGGGCGACGGCGACGTGCGGGGGTGGGCGGACACGTTGGCCGCCGGGGATGACGCCGCGGCGCAAGGAGAATACGTCGGCCGCGACGTGAAGCTGGACGACCTCGCGGTCTTGCTGTTCACGAGTGGAACGACGGGCGCCGCGAAAGCGGTTATGTTGACGCATCGCAACCTTGGCGCCAACGTACACCAGGTATACCAGGCGCTCCCGTTCGATGAGAACGACGTCTTCTTGTCCATTCTCCCGCTCCATCACACGTTCGAGGCTACCGCCGGGATGCTGATTCCCATCGCCGGCGGCTCCACGATAACGTACGCGCGTTCGTTCAAGTCCCGCGAGATCGTGGAAGACATCCGCGATACGGGCGTGACGATGATGTGCGGCGTTCCCCTCCTCTACGAGAAGATGCTCGCCGGAATCAACCGGGCCGTCGCGGACGCGCCGTTCTTCAAGCGGGTGATGTTTAGGACGTTTATGGCGCTCACGCGCGGCGTTCACGTTTTGACCGGCGCTAACGTAGGTAAGGTGCTCTTTGCCGGGATGCGGAAGAAGGCCGGGCTGGACACGATACGGATGTTCATCTCCGGCGCGGCGCCGCTCAAGGCGGAAGTATCGCGGGCGTTCTACTACCTCGGCTTACCGCTCCTCCAAGGTTACGGCTTGACCGAGACCGCGCCGGTCGTCTCCGTCAATCCGCTCAAGCGCATCAGGTTCGGCTCGAGCGGCGTTATTATTCCGGAAGTAGAGGTTCGTATCCACGAGCCGGACGCCGAGGGCGTCGGCGAGGTGGCCGTCCGCGGCGATAATATAATGGTAGGTTATTACGAGGACGCCGCCCTCACCGGGAGCGTGCTCCGGGATGGGTGGTTTTATACGGGCGACGCCGGGTGGCTTGACCGCGATGGCTACGTGTATATCACCGGCCGCATTAAGAACGTCATCGTTACCGCCGCCGGGAAGAACGTTCACCCGGAGGAGATAGAGGCGGCGTTGGGCGCGTCGCCGGTAATCGCGGAGGCGGCGGTGATGCCGATGCGGGACGGCGCGAGCGGTAGGGAGGTCGTGGGCGCGGTCGTCTTCCCCGATTACGAATATCTGGAAGGAGACGCCGCGCGGGATAACGAGCCCCTTTCCGACGGCTACGTCGAGCGGCGCATACGGGACGCCGTGAACGAGTGCTGCCGGACGGTCGCCGACTACAAGAGGGTGAAGGTCATCAAAATCCGTAAGGAGGAGTTTCCGAAGACGACCACCCGTAAGATTAAGAAGTATCTGTTTCGGGACGGCGAGCAAGTGCGGGAAGAGTAAGCACGTTCCGTGTTGCTTGCCGGCGTTATACGCGCAGCGGTAGGAGGTAACGGCGTTGGGCTACGGCGAAGAGAGGATTGACGGGTTTTTAAAGACGCTCGCGAGCGCGGCGCCCGTGCCGGGTGGCGGGAGCGTCGCGGCGCTCGTCGGCGCGTTGGGCGCGTCGCTTTTAACGATGGTCGGCGAGATAACGATGAAAAAGAAGAAGCCGGAGGATAAGACGGCGATTACAGAGGCGCTCGAGAAGCTCGGGACGATTAGGCGGCGGCTCGTGGCGCTGGCCGACGAGGACGCCGCGGCGTTCGAACGGGTGATGGCCGCCTTTAAGATGCCCAAGGACGACGAGGCCCAGAAAGAAGCGCGGCGGGCAGTTATCGAAGAGGCGACGGTGGGCGCCGCGGAGGTTCCGCTTGAGACCGTCCGTACTTCGCTGGACGCGTTGGCCGCGGGCGCGGCGTTGGCCGAGCTCGGCGCCCGGAGCGCGATATCCGACGTTGCTTGCGGCGCCGTTTGTTTAGAGGCCGCGGCGGCCGCCGCCGTCTACAACGTTCGCATCAACCTCGCCGGCCTGCGTCTCGACGAAAACCGGGCTCGGCTCGAGGGCGCGTTGGCGGAAGTCGAGGCGCGGCGTAAAGACCTTCGCGGCGTCCGCGCCAAGGCGGAAGAGCGCTTAGGCTGACTTAATATGTTAAATATGGGCAATATACACGGCCCCAAAAAACACTTGACACCTAATAGGTGTTATGATACTCATATGTAAATTAGCATGGGTAGCTTCTTCGAGTTCAGAGGAGATAGAATGCGAACAAATGAACCTCTGCAGAAGGGGATGATGAGATGAGGAAGATGATTCTAATACTGGCCGCAGCCGCGCTCGTAGCGGGGGCGTTACCCGCGGCGGCAGGTACGCTGGCTGCCAAAGAGGATACGACTCTCTACAAGATAACTTCGGCGGTCGCCCGCGGTGAAATCAACTACGACACCGGCCTGATGTATCGCTTGTTCGCGATGTGGCCCCAGGGTATTAAACACGTACCGGCGAAATACCTGGGCGAGTATTACGCCGAGGACCCGTATTGCGCCACGCCGCTCGGCTTGGAGCTGCGCGACCGGTGGCCGTATATGCGCGCGGAAGTGAAACGCCAGATTACGGACGTCTACGGCGGCGACCTCTTCAGCCCGCACGAAGTGGACGGGACGAAATACCGTAACCTCGTCGGCTTCGGCGTCGACTCCAGCTACGGCGGATATCAGGTCTACGACTACGACTCGCCCGAAGGGAACTTCCGTATCCATTGGGTCGAGACCGGCCCGAACGCGATCCAAGATACGAGCGACCTCAACGGCAACGGCGTTCCGGATATGATCGAGGACTACGCCGACGCGTACGAATTCGCTTATACCCAATATAAAGACCACGATTGGTATAAACACCCCGACGCCAACGACCAGAAGTACCTGCCGTTCCACGACTACTACCCGGAACTGAACTACCCGCCCGACAGCGACTACGACTACGGCGGGAACAACCGCTGGGACGTGTATTTAGGGATGTTCACGCAGTCGAGCATCCTCGGGATGACGACGTACGACCCCTACGACTTCGACGAGACCTATCGCGACGACCGGCCCGCGTATTTTATGGACCGGAACCAGTTCGCGGACAATATGTCCGGCTCGGGCGAGTGGCTCACCTGTGCGCACGAGTTCATGCACGGCAACCAGGCGATGTTCGACGCCTACGAGTCTTCCGAGAGCGGTACGCCCCACTGGTATTGGGAAGCGAGCGCGATGTGGGGCGAGGAAGAATGCTACCCCAATAACGTGGGGACGAGAGAACGCGTTAACGGCGCTTTGGGCGGTACTCTTAAGTCGCTCGACAATATGGGCGACGGCGGCTACGAGGCCGTTATTTTCAACGTCTTCCTCAACGATTGGCAGGAGCGCTATTGGAAGCCGCCGGATTGGAAGTCGCGGCCGGACCGGTGGATCGTCCGCGACGCATGGCGGGCCCTCGCGAAAGGCGACGAGTGGTATACGGACGACCCGTCCGTCAACCGGATCGCGAAGGACGCGATGGGCTACTTGGTAAAGTATTACCACACTGCCGGGAACTACCTCGAAGGCCGGGAGTTCAAGGATACGTTCGAGTATTACACTACCTGGAACTGGTTCACGAAGGGCCGGGACGACGGCAAACACTACAAATACGGCTCAACCTACGATGAAGTCAGCCTCGCGAATACGTGGAACTCCGGCGAATACCCGGTGAACTTCGAGCCCACGTCGGATTACTATATGAACCACCTCGGCCACGGTTACTACGAGTTTAACGGTTCTTTCCCAGGCGGTTGGTCTCACGCCCTCTTCTCCTTCGCCGGGAAAGAGGATAACCCGGACAACAGCAAGGACTGGGGCGGCTGGATCTACGTAACGAAGAACGGCAGTACCTGGACGGACCTCAACGGCGCCCAGGGCCAGGCGACGCCGGTCTTCTCGCCCGAAGATAAGGGTATCATCCAGATCTCGAACCCCAACCAATACCAGACGATCGTCGCGATCATCGACAACTGCTCGTATAGAGGGAACGACTTGCCGTTCCAATATTCGTTCGAAAATACGAACGACGGGACGCCGCCGAACGTGGCCGCCGGCGTTGTCCGCCCCCAGGTCAATCCCGACTACTTGGAAATACTCATAGGTGCTAACGAGGACCTATTCGGCGCCCAGGCGGACGTATATTTCACGTCGACGAAAGGTTCGGAGCGGAACGAGCGCGTCTCGATGGCTTCCGAAAGTGGCGGGAAGAATTACGTCGGCTCCTTCGTAATGGACCCGGGCGATAACGGCTCGGGCCGGGTCGAGTGGGAGACCGCGGACCTGGGCGGGAACATCGTCTCGGGGACGAAGAACTTCAGCGCCGGGTTTTTGATGACGGGCGGCGGGACCGTGGGGGACGACGGCGCGTCGCTCCGGGTACCGGCGGGCGGCATCGGCCGGGCGACGTTGTTCTCGATCGTAGCGCGGGATGACGGCGCGGCGGCGAGCGGCGCGGCGACGAGTGCGGCCGCGGGCCCGGCGTCGGCGTCGTCGGCGTGGGAGCAGGTCGGCGACTCGTACGAATACGGCCCGAGCTGGGCGCGACTTCTCCGGCCGGCGGAGGTAGTGCTGTCGTACGAGGGGCTGAACGTAACGCGGGAAGATTACCTCTCGGTCTACCAGTGG
>CAZJNB010000134.1:0-6130 GCA_964547385.1 uncultured bacterium | reverse complement strand
TTTTTGGATAAGCTCTCGGCGAGCGTCGGTCGTAAATACGACGCTTACGAATTGAGAATATGATTGAGGCCGAGATCATCCAAACGCCGGCTAAAGGCCTTACGCGTAAGACGAAAATTACGGTTACCGCGGATACGCCCGACGATTGTTACGCGCTCGCGACGAACTTAGGTGGGCTTTTAGCGCAAGCTGACCGGGAGGACTACGAGAAGACGCTCGCTATCTACGAGGATTACTTGGCGGACCTCACGAACGTGACGGCGTCCGTCGCCGCCGGCGTCGCGGGCGAAGCGGGCCGTCAGGCGCTGGAACCCAACGTTATTGTGATTCCCCCGGATAAGGGGACCGAATACCCGGGCGGCGGGCCGCTCTTCCCCCTCTTCGCCCGGACGAAGAGCGCTAAGGAGAACCCGTTCCTCATCGCGAGCGTTGCCCTCCTCGAGCAGGTATACGTAGATACCTACCTCCGGGCCCGCAGCCCGATTTATTCTCAGCCGACGCGGGTCGAGATTCCGCCCCTCAAACCGACGAAGCCGGAAGGGCCGAGGTCGGCCGTCATCGTCGTGATCGTCACGTTCTTATCGTTGATTCTGGGGATGACGATTGCGGCGTTGAACTACCGGTTGCGCCAGGCGAAGGCCGCGGCGTAGCGGGCCGCCCCTCGGCTTGCCCGGCGGATGTGCCGAGGATGGCCGTGTTCCGACGCTGGGTTCCGATAATATTCGCTTTAGGTTTCGCCGTATGCGTCGTAGCGTTGGATTTTACGGGTACGGCGGTCCATCGGGCGTTCGGTATCTACGGGTGGGGAGGCGTAATATTCGCCGCGGTTTTCGTCGGCCTTAGCATATTCAACTGGCTCAGTACTAGGAATACCCTCCCGCCGGGCGTTTTCCAGCCGCGGGAGGCGGTTTTTTTTATCGCCGGCGCGGTGGCCGCGGCTTCCGTTGCCGCCAGGAGTATGGCCGCGCTTCCCGCCGGGAACGATTTTACCGCCCTTCCCGGGTGGCCGGCCCTTTACCTCGCGCTCTACCTTTTAATCGTGGGCGTCGGCGCCTTTTTTTGGCTGAGCGGTCGGGGGGTTAAGGCGTGGGCGTTATTTACGATTTTATTGTTGGCCGCGGCGAACGGGCAGTTATTTAAGCTGGGCGCGGGGAGCTTCGGTATATACTTCGGCTTCACCGCGGTGGTGTTCTTCTTCCAAATGTTCCCTACGCCAACGTCGGGCGCGGCGAAGCCGCGCCTCTCCTACGTAGGCGCGGCGTTACTCTTATTCTTGCTCGCGGCGTTTGTAAGCCTCGCTTGGTCGCAAGATTGGCACGGTAGCTTCCGCACCGTCTACTTCCTTACGAACGGCTTTTTAATATTTATCATATTTGCCCGCGAGGTTGAGACCGCCGACGTATTGGCCCTCCCGCCGGCGGTCATCTGGGCCGTGCTTACGAGCGAGATCGTCTTTGAGGTCGCCCTGGCCGCAAAGCTTTTCATGACATGGCAATGGATGCCGTCGAATATCCCCCAGGAGAATTTGTTCTGGACTCTGGGCGTATCCCGCAACGCCCTCAGCACGTATTTCGTCGCGGCGCTGCCGTTTTTACTATTGGGCCTTAAAGCGCCCCGGCCCGCGGCGCCCCGTTGGCTTTTGTGGGGACAGGTAGCGCTATCGGTAGCGGTGCCGGTATTGTCTCTCTCGAAGTCGGCTCTCCTGGGGCTGGCCGCGGTTTTGTGGTTCGCGTTCGCCTTCTGGGGAACCGAGCGGCGGATGAACCTGAAATTGGTCGCCGCCGGCGCCGTCGTCGTAAGCGTCGTTCTTCTGGTGATATTGGCCCTCCTTCCCGGCGGCATCGGGCGCTACTTCAACCCGCTTACGTATACGACCCGCTTGTTGATGTTGAAGGTTGCGTTCGCGGCCCTTCGGGCCCATCCCCTTACGGGTATCGGCCTCGGTTCCGCCCTGGCGTGGGTGGCGCAGGCGGGCGTACTGTCCGCCAACGAATTGGTGACGGTCCCCGAATTCCTCGTCGGCCACAGTCATAGTATCTTCCTCGAGGTCGCCGGCGCCATGGGCCTGCCGGGCTTAGTTACGCTGTTCATCGTTATCCAGACGGCAGTGTGGGCCGGCGCTAATTTGGTGAAGGTAGACGACGACCGTGTCTTCTTCGGCCTGATAAACGCGAGCGTCGCGGGCGGCGCGGCGATATTAACGGTGGCGCTCGGGTTGGCCCTCCTCTCGCCGATACCGATTATAATCTTCCTCGGGCTCGCGATGTACGAAGGCGGCGTCCGCCGGCGCGGCCTGGCCGCGGTGGCGCCCGCGTGGCTCGATGCGGCATTCGCGGCGATGGTTGCCGTCGCCGCGGCCATCGGCCTCCTTACCGTCGCAGCGGCCCAGACCTCCGCGCGGGGCGAGGAGTATTTCCGCGCGCGCGATTGGGCCCCGGCGGCGCGCCGCTTCGAGCTTGCGGCTCGCCTTACGCCGTGGGACCCCCTTCCACGGAGTCGGCTCGCCGCCTGTTATATCAACGAGGGTGAATTCCGCGCCGCGTACGCGGCGGCGCGGGGAGCGGTGGTACGGGCCCGGGGTAACGCCGCCTACTTAGAGCAGCTCGGCCTGCTCTCCTGGACCTTGGGCGATACGCCGAGCGCGGACGCTTATCTGGCGCGCGCCGTCGCCGCGGACCCGGCCGGTTTGGTTGGGGGCGGACACCAGACCTATTACGCGTTGTTCTTGTCTTCCCGGGGTCGAACGCTGCGGGCGCGGCAATTGCTCGCCGAGGCCGTTATGGTCGACCCCTGGTTGGCGCGCGACGCCGCGTTCGTCTCCTACGGGCCGGACCGCTCGCCCCGTACCTATCTTCGTTGGGTTGGGGACGGTCCGACGTTGGAGAAAATCGTCTCCGTTAGGCTCGGGCGGTTCGGCTTCAGGCCCTCGTCCTCGTCCCGCCGCGTCGCCGAGCTCCCGACGGCATACCGGCGGCGGCTGTGTCTGGAAGATATCTATGCCTGCGAGTTTAAGGATGTTTTCGAGATAACCTCGTCTGAGAAAGGCATCGCGCCGCCGGCGTCGTATCGTCTCGCCCAGGGTTACGCCGAGGCGAGGACGCGGGCGGGGACCGTTTTCCCCGAAATCGCCGCGTTATCCGACTTTCCCGCCGCCGAGGCCGATTATCAATTAGCCCTCTTTCCCTCCGGGAACCGCGACGTTGAGCGGCGTCGGTGGGAGCTCCAGGCTCTCGTAGGGATGGCCTTGCTCGCCGAACGCACCGACGCGGCCGCCGCAACCGGAGATATCGCCGCCGAGCTGACGCGCCGGTCCCGCGCGGTCCGGCGGGAAGTCGCAGGCGTCGGCGAAACTACCGCTGCGCGCCTGAGCCGCTTGCGTTATTATCACTTGGTAGACGAACAAGTGGATTGGGACCTCGAGCTTGCCGATACCCTCGGCGCGATGGGCGATGAAGAGGCGGCGTATAAATATTACCGGCGGGGGTTAGCGTTGATGTTCGCGCAACAAGTGGCCGCGGGAGACGGTCGCTTACCCCGGGCGGTTCGGGGCGTCCTGGCGACCGCGGCGCTCACCGGCCGCGCCGCTGGCGACGACGGACGGCCGCTTCTTCCCCGTGTCCGCGACGCGTCGCCGGCCGCTTTCGCCGCCGAAGCCATCGCGGAGGAGTTCTTCGGAAAATATAAAAAAGCGCTAACGCGTTTACGAGCCGGCGTTGCGCGCTACCCCGGCGACGGCGATCTCAAATTGATGCTCGCCGCGTTTTACGAGCGGCGGGGTTTTCCGGATAAGGCGTTGGAGGTTACCGCCGGCGAGGCGGGCGGCTTCGACCTGAGTTTAACGCGGGCCCGCGGCGACGCGTTGGCCCGCGCGGGCGACGTAGCCGCGAGCGCCACGGTTTATGCTATGATCGTGGCGCGACGCCCTGGTGACCTCCTCGGCTACCTGCTGACCGCGAAGTTATACCTGGACGCCGGCGATTACGATAAGGCCCTCGCGGCATTGGAGGACGCGCGGGCGCACGTCCCGCCCTCGTCGTTGTGGGCCGCGCGTTACGGCGCGGTGCTGTTGGCGAAGGGTGATTTCGAGGCCGCCGCAACGTATTACGCGCGCGCGCGCGCCCTCAACCCTTTCGACCTCGAGCCGTACGTTGTATGGGGCGAGGAACTGTGTCGGCGCGGCCGCAGCGAAGAGGCGTTGCCGTATCTGAAACGCGCGGTTGCGCTCCAGGCCGACTCGGCGTGGGCCCGTTTAGCGTTGGCGGCGTGTTACCGGCGGCTCGGCCGAGACGCCGCGGCGCGCCGGACTTACGAAGCGGGCATCGCGCGCGAAGGGCTTGGTTCGCCTATAACCCTTGCCTACGATGATTATCTAAAGTCGGTGGGTGATACCGCCAGCCGGCGCCGCGTCCTTGCCGCGGCGCTCGCGCGCGACCCCACAAACGCTACCCTCCGTTTCCGCTTAGGCGAAGTTGCGCTCGCCGCCGGAGAAGTTGAGCGGGGCCGCCGGCTGTTGGAGGAGGCGGTGGCGCTCGAGCCGACGTCGCCGGACGCCAACGCCGCGTTGGGTTATTACTACCGGACCCACGGTCGCGCCGCCGAGTCCATTATCTATTACGAGAGGGCGCGGGCCGCGAGGCCCGGGCCGGCGGGCGACCGTTTCCGTATCCTGCTCGCCGACGCATATGTCGAAACCGGCCGCTACGAGGATGCGCTGGCTACGCTCGAGCCCGTCGCGGCGCCCGAACACCTCGCGAAAACCCATTTCCTGCGCGCGAAAGCGTATTATTATTTAGGGGAGTACGCCGCCGCGGCCGCCGCGGCCGCCCGGGCCCTCGAACTCGACCCTACGATGAAAGACGCCGAGGCCTTTTCAGGACTCCTTTCGCGTACGAGACCGAATGAGAACGGAGGAACGCCGCCGTGAATGTCAAGCCGCGAGATGTCGTGAACGAGATCCATCCTTATCGTGCCGGCAAGCCCATCGCCGAGGTCCAACGTGAGCTCGGCCTCGCCGACGTCATCAAGCTCGCCTCCAACGAGAACAGCCTAGGGCCCTCTCCCAAGGCGCTCGCCGCTGTCCGCGACGCCCTATCCCAAATAAACCGTTACCCGGAAGCCTCCGGTTATTACCTCACTCACGCCCTCGCGGCTAAATACGGCCTCGCTGCCGAGCAGATCATCCTCGGCAACGGCGCCAACGACCTCGTCGAGCTCGTAATTAAGACCTTCGCCGGCCCGGGCGACAACGTCGTCTGCGGCCATCCGTCGTTTATAATGTATAAGATCGCGGCGTTGATGATGGGCGCCGAGTTCCGCGTCCTCCCGCTGAAGGATAACCGCTTTGACCTGGCGGCGATGGCCGCGGCGGTGGACGCGCGGACCCGCGTCGTCCTCATCGCCAACCCCAACAACCCTACCGGGACGGTCGTAACCCGCGACGAGGTCGCCGCGTTCTTGGAGCGCTTGCGCGACGACGTCTTGGTGGTCTTCGACGAGGCCTACTTCGCCTTCGTCGCCGCCGCGGACTATCCGGACTCGCTGGATTACGTGAAGGCCGGCCGGCCGGTGATGACGATGCGGAGTTTTTCGAAGACCTACGGCCTCGCCGGCCTCCGCATCGGCTGGGCCGCCGCCGCCGCCGAAATCATCTCGCCGATGCACCGCATCCGCCAGCCCTTCAACGTCAACCGGCTGGCCCAGGTTGCCGGCGTCGCCGCCCTCGGCGATGACGAGCACCTTCGGCGAAGTCGGGAGATGGTCGCCGCCGGCCGCAAACAGCTCTACGCCGGCCTGGAGGAGTTGGGCGTCCGCTACGTCCCCTCCGAGGCCAACTTCGTTCTGCTCGAGCTGGCGCGGGAGGCGAAGCCGGTCTTCCGGGATTTAATGGCGTTGGGCGTCGTCGTCCGACCGATGGGCGGCTGGGGTTTGCCGAACGGCCTCCGCGTTACGGTCGGGACCGCCGCGGAGAACGACGCGTTCCTCGCTGCCCTCGCGAAGGTGTTGGCTTAGTAGCCTCCTCGATATATAGGGAAGAAAAAACCCGGCCCTCGCGGCCGGGTTTTATTTGTATTTCGGAGCTTGTTTAGAAAATCCCCAGGCCGCCGTAGAAGAGGAATATATCCACGTTCTC
>CAZJNB010000133.1:0-6170 GCA_964547385.1 uncultured bacterium | reverse complement strand
AAGAAGTCGGTTATCGCTTGTCAAGCAAAAAAAATTCGGCGGTTGTTTTCAACCGGGCCCGGCGGAGGGCTTTTGTTATCGCGACGGCTTCCGGCCCGGAGGAGCCAACGGAAAAGAAACCTTGACAGCGGCGGCCGCATATGTTATTAAAAAAGAAGAGGATAGAAAGCTGAGGTAAGATGTTCGCGGTAATTCGATTGAAAAATAGGCAATATCGCGTAAGCGAAGGGGACGTAATCGCGGTGGCGCGGATGCACGCCGACGTCGGCAGCCGGCTTGACTTCGACGAGGTTTTGTTGGCCGACGCCGATGGCCGCATCCGGTTGGGCACGCCGGTCATCTCGGGCGCGAAGGTCACGGCCGAAGTCTTGAGCCACGGGCGGGAACCCAAGAAGGAAGTGTTCAAATTTCGGCGGCGGAAGAACTATCGGCGACTCCGCGGCCATCGGCAACCTTTCACGCTGTTAAAGGTCGTTTCGGTGGCGGTCCCGGCGGAGTAGATGTTATCCGGCGCCGAAGTCCGTGGAGGTCTAAATGGCACATAAAAAATCGGGTGGCTCGTCGCGTAACGGCCGCGATAGCCGCGGCCAGCGTTTGGGTCTGAAGGCCTCGGGCGGCCAGCTCGTCGCCGCCGGCGCGATAATCGTGCGGCAACATGGCTCGAGTTTCTACGCGGGCGAGAACGTCGGCGTTGGTAGAGATTACACGTTGTTCGCGAAAGTAACGGGCCGGGTAAAATTCGTAAAGCGGCATAGCCGGCGCGAGGTCCACGTCGTCGCGGCCTCGTAGCGCCGCACGCTCCGCGGTTTCGGGAGGGGCGTCGCTGCCCCGGCGGATTTCGGACGCATATTTTTCCCAGGCGCCGGTTTCCTCGCCGGGGTTGTTGTGTTCATAGATACGGCCGAGCTGGAATTGTGCGGCGGCGATGGCGGCGACGGCGCCGTTTCCTTTCGACGGGAGCGCTACGTACCGCGCGGCGGACCGGATGGCGGCGACGGCGGTCGGGGCGGCTCGGTGTTCGGGGCGTGCCGCGAGGGCTTGCGGACGCTTAATCATTTGGCGGGGGTACGGCTCGTCGCCGCCGGCCGCGGCGGCGACGGCGGCCCGCGCCGGCGGGCGGGCAAGGCGGGCGACGACCGGGAGATCCTCGTTCCGCCCGGGACCGAAATACGCGACAGCGCGGATAACGTATTAGGGGAATTGGTGAAGCCCGGGGGGCGCTTGCTCTTGGCGCGCGGCGGCCGCGGCGGCCGGGGAAACGTCCACTTCGCTACGCCGACGTTGCAAGCGCCGCGCTATGCCGAGAAGGGGACGCCGGGTGAGCGGCGGCACGTTCGCTTCGTCCTGAAGATAATCGCCGACGTTGCTCTCCTCGGGCCGCCGAACGCCGGGAAATCGTCGCTACTAACGGTCCTCAGCACCGCGCATCCGAAGGTCGCGCCCTATCCCTTTACTACCTTGGCGCCTCAGCTCGGGATCGTTGAAGTGGACGCGGCGCGGGCGTTCGCCGCGGTCGAGGTCCCGGGGCTGGTTGAGGGGGCGGCCGAAGGCCGAGGGTTGGGGCAAGATTTCTTACGGCACGTCGAACGGGCCCGGGCGCTCGTCGTAGTCGTGGACGTCGCGGCGACGTCGCCGGCGCGCGACTTCCGGGCGGTGATGACGGAGCTATCGCGTTTCGAGATAGCGCTTACAACGCGGGTCCGGCTCGTGGTCGCGAACAAAATCGATTTGCCCTACAAGAAGACGGCGTTGCGCGCCTTAGAGCGGGTGGCGTCGCGGGCCTCGGCGAAAGAGGGCGGCATAGAAGTGCGCAAGGCCTCGGCGCTCAGCGGGGAGGGCGTGGGCGCGTTGAAGCAACTTCTCGCGGCGATTGCTGAACCGGATGATAATCCAAGGTCTTAATTCGGAGGTAGCGATAAGCGAGGAACGCTACCACGTTCAGACTGAGAGCGTCGGCGAGAACCTCGTAACGCTTATCTTCAAGGGTGGTGCCGTCGTCGCTCGGGCCAAGCAGCGCGCGGGCGCGATCGATGGCCCGGGCCGGGGCGAAAAACTGAAACGACTTATGCGGAGCCAGCACGATTTGATGATCGCGAAGCTCCGCGACGGCGAGTTGGTCCCCATTACCGGGACCGAGCAACGGCGTGTGGAGCTGGAAGAGAAGAACCTCATCGCGCGTTTTCTCGAGGAATGGTCCGAGGAGGAATAACTCGCGGCTCCGGTACCGCCGCCGCCTGGGGGGGCGGCGTTTTATTATGGCCGATACGCTTGCCGGGGGCCCCCACTTATTTTTACGCGGCGCCGGGGTTCGTGGCCGGTTCGTATTCGTCGCCCGGGTCGCGATTTAACCGGACCGGCGGTTAGCCAGGAGTAGCCGTGCGTATTCTGATGCTCGCTTCCGACTACCCGTACCCGCCTACGGATTCTAATCGCGCCGTAGTATATAACCTCCTAAGGAAATTCAAAGATAAACACGATATTACGTTACTCGCGATGGTTTCGGGGGAGGGCGCGGGCGACGTGGCGGCCGTACGCCCGTTCGTGCGGGATGTGGTCGTCGTCGAGCACCGGGTGAAAAAGACGTTAGGGCGACGGCTCACGAGTATGTTCTCGCCGTTACCCTTCGGCGTGTTGCTCTATCGGAGCCGGGACTTCGCCCGAGCGTTGGAACGCATCCTTCGGCACGAGGCGTTCGATGTCATTATTGGCGGGAATATTAATATGGCCCAGTATACGTTCGGCCTCGAAAGAACGCCTAAAATTATCGCGCCGTTGGACGCGATCTCCCTCTACTACCGCCGCCAGCTCTCCCGCGCGCGCGAGCCGGCGTCATTCCTCTACTCGCTCGTGCAATATTGGAAAGTGCGGCGGTACGAGCGCCGGACGTATAGTCGTTACGACGCGTGTGTGCTGGTGGCGCGGCGCGACGCCGAAGTTATCCGAGAGCTGTGTCCGGGCTTGCCGATATACTTCGCGCCTTCGGGAACGGACCTCCAGCCGTTGGAAGAAGTCGCGAAGGAGCCTGCGACGGTAGCCTTTTCCGGCGTGATGGACTACCCGCCGAACGCCGACGCCGCGGTCTTCTTCGCGCACGAGATATTCCCGCTTGTGAGGGAGGAAGTCCCCGCGGCTACGTTCCACGTAGTGGGGAAGGACCCGCGGGCGGACGTTCGGGCGTTGGCGCGGCGCGCGGGCGTCGTCGTAACCGGGACCGTTCCCGACGTTAAAGAGTATTTACGTTTTATGGAGGTCTATGTCTGTCCGATGCGGTTGGGCGCCGGGATGAAGATGAAGGTCGTAGAGGCGATGGCGGCGGCGCTGCCGGTCGTGTGCACGACGCGGGGCGCCGAGGGGATGGATTTAGTGGCGGGGCGCGACTTTATAGTAGAGGACGAGCCCCGGTCCTTTGCCGCGTCGGTAGTTCGGCTCTTAAAAGATAGCCGGTTGCGCGCGGAATACGGCCGGCTGGGTCGGCAAGCGGTGGAGCGTTCGTATACCTGGGAGGCGAACGCCCGGGCGTGGGACGAGATATTGGCGTCCGCGGCGGCGCGGCGGTATTGACCCGGGCGGAGGCCTTTCCTATTCCACGTTTTGGACTTGCTCGCGCAGTTGCTCGAGGAGGTCTTTTATTTTGACGATGGCGGTTGAAACCGCGGCGTCCTGCGCTTTGGCCGCGACCGTATTGGCCTCGCGGTTCATCTCAACGGTGAGGAAGTCGAGGCGTCGGCCGATGCGGCCGTCTTCTTCGAGGGCCGCGGCGAACGCGTCGCCGTGCGCCCGGCTCCGGGCGATCTCTTCGTTGATATCGCAACGCTCCGCGAAGAGGGCGACCTCGGCTTCGAGTCGGCCTTTTTCTATGGTGACGGCGTCGGTCAACTCCGCGGTCCGGGTCCGCACGCGCTCGCGGTAAGACGTTATAATCGCTGGCGCTCGGGCCGCGATGGCATCGAAGAGTTCCTCGAGTTGCTCGAGTTTCATACGGAGGTTGGCTTGGAGCTTGGCGCCTTCGTAGGCGCGCATCTTCCGGACGGCGGCGAGCGCGTGCTCGAGCCCTTCGAGGATGCTCGCGCCGAAGGCGTCGTCATCCCCGGGACGTTCTTCGATGGCGAGGAATTCCGGCCGCGTGGCCAAAACCTCCAACGGGAGCCCGCCGGCGAGGCCCAGGCTTGTGCGCAAGCGCTCGAAAGCGCGTTCGAATTCGCGCGCCAGCTCGACGTCGGCGACCACTCTTTTTTGGCCTGGGCTCGCGCCATGCAATTTTACGTTCACATGGACCGTTCCGCGGGCGAGCACTTCGGCTACGCGCGCGCGCACTTTAAGTTCCAAGGCGCCGTATTCGCGCAGGCCGCGGACGTGGACGTCGAGGTACCGGCCGTTAACGGTCGTAATCTCTACCGTCGCGGCGCCGTCGCCGTAGGGCGCTTCGCCTCGCCCGAAGCCGGTCATAGAATTTACCATAGCGCTACGCTCCTCATCTTATACCGCACCGAGTGAGCATATCATCATTCCGCGGCGACGGCAAGCGCTACTACGGTTCGATTGGGTCTTTCGCCGGCGGCGAAGTTGTGTTAAATTGGAGAGGGATGAAGGTCGATTTATTAGATTATAGGCTCCCGCGCGAGCTAATTGCCCAAAGGCCCCCTACCGAGCGGGACGGCGGGCGTTTGATGTTGTGCCGGCGGCAGGGCGGCGCGCCGCGCGCGGGCACGCTGGCCGACTTCGCCCGGGAGGCGTTACGCCCCGGCGATGTTTTAGTGCTCAATGATACCGCGGTCTTCCCGGCGCGGCTCTTAGGCCGGAGCAACGGCGCCGACGTGGAGTTATTACTCCTGAAGAACTTGGGCGCCGGTCGGTATCGGGTCTTGGCCCGTCCCGCGCGGCGCTTAGCCGTAGGCGAGCGCGTAACCTTTCCGGAAGACGATTTACACGCCGAGGTCGTAGGGGCCTTAGCCGGGCCCGAGCGCGTCGTCGAATTCTACGGCGTTGACGACTTCGACGCGGCCGTCGACCGCGTGGGCGTAGTCCCCCTGCCGCCGTATATCAAAAGGCCGGCGGGCCCGACGGCGGAGGATAAGGAACGTTACCAGACGGTCTTCGCGCGTCGGCGGGGCTCGGCCGCGGCCCCCACCGCGGGTTTGCATTTTACGGAACGGTTATTGGAAGATATCCGGGCCGCGGGCGTTGAAATCGCGACGGTAACGCTCCACGTCTCCTACGGGACGTTTAAGCCGGTGCGGGAAGCCGAACTCGAAGAACACCTGATGGAGCGCGAGGAGATGAGCATAAGCCGGTCGGCCGCGCGTGTCGTGAGTGCGGCGAAACTCGAAGGCCGGCGGGTAGTGGCGGTGGGGACGACGACGGTACGCGCGCTCGAGACGGCCGCGGCCGAAGGCGGCGTCGTGGTGCCCTTCCGCGGCGAGACCGAGCTGTTCATCTATCCGGGCCGGCGCTTCCAAGTCGTTGACGCCCTCCTCACCAATTTCCACTTGCCGCGCTCGAGTCTTCTCGCACTCGTCGCCGCGTTCGCGGGCGTCGAAAACGTTTTGGGATGGTACGAGGCGGCGGTGCGAGAGCGTTACCGCTTTTACTCGTACGGCGACGCTATGTTTATCTATTGAGGAGTAACGCCGTGGGCAACTGGCTGAGAATCACCGTGGTAATTTTCCTGGCGGCCGCGACCGCAATCTGTTTTCTGTGTTGCTGGACGTGGGCCGGCATCGTCCTCGCTGTGCTGACCGTCATCGCGATTATCGTGGCGGCGCTAACTTTCCAGCGACCCTATCTGAAAGTTAAGACGGCGGACCTTTCGCTGACGATCGAGGACGTCGACGGACGGGTGGCCCGTTTCGAGAAGACGCAGGAGCTCGTTCCCCTGCACCGGCCGTTGGTGGATATCCGTGACCGCAACCTCTTTACCCGCGGGACCCTCGGCGACTTCGAGGTATCGCCGGGAGAGGTCGCCGAGCGGATGAGCCTGGGGAAATATTACCTCGTCAAAGTCGTCTTCAAGCCGCCGTTGGCGCCGAACGTTCCCGTTAGCCGGCGTCTCGCGTATAATATATACGACGCTTTTACCGAAGAAGAGGTATCGTTTATGTTCGTCGGCGACTATCCTACGGGTGAAGTTACGTTCCGGGTAACGTTCCCGGCGGGGCGTCAGCCTTACAAGG
>CAZJNB010000132.1:0-6173 GCA_964547385.1 uncultured bacterium | reverse complement strand
GCGCTATGCTCACGAACTGCGCCTCCGTCAACCCGAGCCACAAGCGCGGGTTGGCCCGGATGAACTCGATGGAGAAACGCTCGACGCCGGCGAGCATCATCCAGACGCCGAACAACCACCACGGCGGCCTCGCGAGCCGCCGTAGCCGCCAAAGCAACGCGAATATTACCGCGAACGCGAGCATCTCGTAGACCGGCGTCGGGTGAACCCGCACGAGCGTAGGGACGACGCCGTGGGGGTAGGACATCGCCCACGGGAGGCTCGAGGGGACGCCGTAGTCGCCGTCGCCCGCCAGCTGACAGCCGGCCCGGCCGAAGATGTAGCCGAGGGCGAGCGGCGGCGCCAACGCGTCCGCATAAGGCCCGAGCTTCACCCGGCGGAGCTTGAGGACGATTATCACCGCCAGCGCGCCGCCGACGACGCCGCCGAACCAGGTAAAGCCGTAGCGCGAGAAGAGGATGCCCACGGGGTCGGCGAACAACACTTCCCGATATTCGAGGGCGAAGTTCAGCCGCGCGCCGACGAGGCCGCCGACGACGCCGGCGACGAGGAGGTCGGGCCCGAGCTTCAGCTCCAAGCCGCGGCGACGGAGCTCGCGCTGTAAGACGAGATAGGCGGCGAAGAACCCCAGCGCGGCCATCAGACCGAAGGTGCCGAGCTCGAACGGCCCGAGCTTGAAGAGCGTCGGATGCATCGGCACATAATAACACGGCGCGTTACCGATAACAAGGGCCGGCGGCCGGCCGGCTTTCCGCTTAACTTCCGGCGTCCGCTGTGTAATAATAACGGCCGAGGTCCTATATGTCCTACATTTATATGAAGATACTCGAGCTCATCCCGGAGGAATACGACCCGGGGATTAAGAAGTTCGCGGCGACGGACTTCGACGCGTTGCGCGAAGAGGTCGCGGGCCTCGTCGCGCCCGGCGAGCGCGTCCTGGATATAGGCTGTGGCCCGGGGACCTTCGCCCTCCTCGCGGCGAGCCGCGGCGCCCGGGTAACCGGCTGGGACCGCAACGCCGAGATGGTAACGTTCGCGACCGGGAAAGCCGTCGAGCTCGGGCTGGCGGACAACGTAACGTTCGAGGTGCAGGACGCGCCGGCGGCGCCGCTCGCGCCGGAGCCCTACGACGCCGTGGTGATATCGCTCGCGCTCTCCGAGATGCGGGGCGCCGAACAGCTCGCGACGCTCGAGGGCGCCTGGCAGATACTCCGCGACGGCGGAAAGCTCATCATCGTCGACGAGGTGCCGCCGCGGCGGCCCTTCGCCCGGACGTGGTATTACTTCAAACGCTTCTGGCTACAGGTCATCGTCTACGTCGTCGCCCGCGCCGTAACGCGGCCCCTAAAAGACCTGGCCGCGACGGTCGCGCGCCAGGGCTTCGCCGTAACGCAGGAGAAATACCTCGAGCGCGGCGCCCTCCTATACCTCGTCGCGACGAAGAACGGGTCGCGGCCCGCGCCGGAAGTCCCGGCGGTAGCGACGAAGCTCACCCTCGGCGACCACCTCGTGAACGTGCTCGCGTACCTATCGTTATATACGACGTTCCTCCGCGTCGCGCCGGGGCTTTACCGCGTGGGGAAGCCCGGGCCCGAGGCGCCGGCCTTCGCGACCGCGAACTTCACCCTCACGTTCAATCTTCTCCGCCGGGCCCTCCGCGGCCTGGACGCGTATATCCTGGTCCTCGACACCCGCGGCATCAACGTCTGGTGCGCCGCGGGCGGCGGCAAGTTCTCGACGCGCGAGGTGGCCCTCGCCTACCGCGCGTTCCGCCTTGGGGAGGTAGCGCACCGCCGGCCGCTCGTCTTGCCCAAACTCGCCGCGACCGGCGTCGCGAAGCACGAGCTCGCGAAGACGCATCGCATCGCCGCCGAATACGGCCCGGTCTACGCGCGCGACATCGCCGCTTACGTCGCCGCCGGCTTCCACAAGGCCGCGGCGATGAACCGCGTGGACTGGGGGCTCGCGAAGCGGCTCGAGGCCACGTGGTCGTTCGCGCTTACGAACGCCGTCGTCGCGGCGCTGCCGCTGGCGGTCTTCCATAAGCTATATTCACCTTTGGTCGTGGCCGCGGCGGCCGGCATATCGTTCCTCCTGGGCGCCCTCTTCCCGTGGCTGCCGACGCGGCTCTACGCCGTCAAAGGGTTGGCCGCGGCCTTCCTCGTCGGCGCGCCGCTGTTGGCGTTCCGGTGGCACGCCGGGGCCGGCGCCGCGACGCTGGCGGCGTGGGCGCTCTTCCTCGCGTTCGCCGGAATCCTTCTGGGCCTGGAGTTCTCCGGGAACACCGCGGTCTCGAGCCCGTCGCAGGTCAAAGAGGAGTTCAAGCCCGGCCTCGTGGCGCTCGCGGCGTTGGGGGTAGCTTTCTTCGTCCTCCGTGTGTTATAATAATAGTAGATGATTACGTACGAGCGAGACAAGTGCACGCGGTGCGGGACGTGCGTGGACGTGTGCCCCCGGCTCACCCTCGAGATAAAGGCCGACGGCTTCCCGGCCCAGACGCGCGGCGACGATTGTATGGAGTGCGGCGCCTGCGCGCTGAACTGCCCGGGCGGCGCCATAACGGTGGCCGCGGGCGTCGGCTGTTTCGGCGCGCTGTTGCGCCAGACGCTCTTGGGCCACGAGGCCGGCTGCGGCTGAGGGCCGCGGGAGGCCTGAGAGACGGGCCTTATGGGAAAGAAAAACGCCGCCCCGCGGGGCGGCGTTATAAGTTAGCGCAAATCGTGTATTATCCGTTTAAAAAGTATAGCCCGTACGCCCCGCCCTCGTGGCGCGATATCATCCAATATTTACCTTCGTTCGCCCAAAACACATCTTCCGGCGTGCCAAATTCAAAGTGCAGTAAACCCTCAAAGAATTCGCCGTTATCGCAAATTATGTGTGTCTGAGGCCCCAAAGCAATACCCCTATTGTAACTACGGAAAGCGACGCAATTTAAATAATAAAAGAACGGCCCCGCGGGCGCGAAGAAACGAAGCTCGTACGTGCCCGAACCAGCGGGCGCTAAATCGCGGAATAAGACCGCGCCGTAATCGAATTTGCCCAAATAGACTTTACACGTGAAGTAAATACCGCCGTCCGTAGCCGCGGCGTCGGTAATGCCGAACATCGAGAAACCTTTCGGGAGCGCAACGGACTCTTTTACCCAATTCCGACCGTCGAAAATCCAAACGCTACCCGCCGCGGACCACGCAAATACGACGCCGGAAGGTGACGCGGCGACGTCCGATACCCCGGCTACGGGATAGGGCGCCGACCAAGCACCGGCGTCGTATTTGTAAATAACGTCGCCCGCCGTAACCCAAAACGAATCCGGGTCCAAGGCCACGACGCGGCTCAATCCGTCTACTCCCGGCGGGAAGCTACGAACGCGAGACCACCCCCCGTTTTCGTATCTTAATAATATAGGGTTGTAAACCTCGCCGTCGAATAAATACCCCGTTGCCCAGCCTACGCCGCCCGCGAAATCTACGCCGTAAAGTTCGCTCCCTTTTTCCTCTACCTTATAAACTTCTTCTAACGACGAGCCATCCCAACGTAGTATTCTCCCTTGGCTTTCGCTCGAGTTGGGCGGCGACTCGCCCACAAGCCAGACGCGGCCGTTGTTCTCCCCGGCGATGGCGTGGATTTCAACGCCCGTAGTTGCAACCAGCGCCCAATCTACCGTTACCGGCTCGGAGACGGGAACGCCGCAATTCAAGAACGTTAAAAACGGGAGGGTACAAGCAAAACACAATAAAGCCCGTCGACGTTCCCACTTATATTTTCCCCTTGACATATATATATATATATATATTAACTTGTAATAGAAATCAATAAGAAAATTTAATTCCCGTTAAAGGAGGTAACATGCGTTTATTTTTTATCGCGGTCACGCTTATGGCGGCGGGTGCCGCTTTAGGCCAAGGGCACTATTACGTAACTGACGCTTGGTCTTGGGGCGCCGATAACCCGCTCAACCTTACGCCCCAACAGATCGCTAATAGGGGCCTGCCGCAAAGCCATTATACAAAAGGCCCCGGGAGCGACGAGGCGAAAATTAAAACATTAAACGGCGTATGGGCGAAAAAGACTACGCCCAACAACTTCAAAAAGCACTACGTTTATTTCTTCTGGAATTCTAAACCCGCCCACCGGTACATATTCTTTTGGTGGCGGGTAGCCGTCCAGGGTGGCGCTAAGGTGAAATTATATTATTGGGACGGCAACTCCTGGGAAAAGATTAGTGAAAACGGAGGGACCGAATCACCGGGCAGCTGGTACGACCGCGTGGACCAGTATTTCAACGGTCAATACCTCCATCTCCTAGCCGTAGGTAATACTAAGCCGGGCAATAAATGGCCTAAATGCGACATAGGCATCTTAGAGGTATCTCAGTAAGCCTTTTCTACGGGCCGCTTCCGTTTATCATATTCGCTTCCTACGGCCGCTATTTTTAACCCGGCAAGCGCGCGAAATCGGCTACGATTAGTTGGCTGAGTTCGCATCGCCCAAAGGCGAAAACGCCGCCCCGCGGGGCGGCGTTCTTTTTATGGTAGGGGCGACTGGCCAGTCGCCCCAACGCGTTACTTCTCCACTGCCGCCTCGGCCTCGCCGACGCCGGCGAAGGAGCCCTTCTTGGTCCGCCAGATCGCCCAGCCGACGACGACGACGCCTATGACGACGACCGGGACCGTTATATACCACGTCGCCCGGTATTTGATGATGAGCGGCGCGATGATGAGCGCCACCAGGTTCATTACCTTGATGAGCGGGTTTATCGCCGGGCCGGCGGTGTCCTTGAAGGGGTCGCCGACGGTGTCGCCGACGACCGCGGCCTTGTGCGCCGGCGAGCCCTTGCCGCCGTAAAGGCCGTCCTCGATGGACTTCTTCGCGTTGTCCCAGGCGCCGCCGGCGTTGGCGAGGAAGACCGCCATCAGCTGGCCGGTGAGGATGATGCCGGCGAGGAAGCCGCCCAGCGCCGCGGCGTCCAGCAGGAAACCCACAATAACCGGCGTCAATATCGCGAGTAGGCCCGGGCCGACGAGTTCTTTGAGCGCCGCGGTCGTGCAGATGTCCACCGTCTTGGCGTAGTCCGGCTCCGCCGTTCCCGCCATCAACCCCTTGATCGTCCGGAACTGGCGCCGGACCTCGTTTATGACCAGCGCCGCGGCCCGGCCCACCGCCCGGATGAGGAGCGAGGAGAAGAGGAACGGGACCGCGCCGCCGATGAGGAGGCCGATAAGGACCATCGGGTTCGCGACGTTCACGGTGGAGATCTTGGCGCCGGCGATGTGGAGCTCCTCGAAGTAGGCGCCGAAGAGGGCCGTCGCCGCCATAACCGCGGTCGCGATCGCGAAGCCCTTGGTGATGGCCTTGGTCGTATTGCCTACGGCGTCGAGGTCCGCGATCGCCTTGCGCGTCCGCTCGTCGCCCTCCTTCGACATCTCGACGATGCCGTTGGCGTTGTCCGCCACCGGCCCGAACGTATCCATCGAGACGACGACGCCGGTGGTCGTGAGCATCCCCATCCCGGCGAGGGCGATGGAGTAGAGGATGAAGCTGAAGTTCGTCGGGTCGCCGACGATGAGGATAGAGGAGAAGATCGCGCCGCATATAACGAGGACGGCCCACACCGACGATTCCAGGCCGACGGCGAAGCCCATCAATATCGTCGTGGCCTCGCCGGTGCGCGTCGCCGCGGCGATCTCCTTAACGGGACCGCGCTTGATCGAGGTGAAGTGTTCCGTCAACAGCGAGATTAATACCGAGAGGATAAGGCCGAAGCAGGTGGCCCAGAAGACGCGCAGGTCGCCGACGTAATAGAAGGCGAAGAAGAAGAAACCGACCGCGGAGGCTATGGCCGAGATGATGTAGCCGCGGTTTATCGCGCGCATCCCGGGTTCATTATCCGAGAGCGGCCGGACCGCGGCGGTGCCGATGATGGAGGTGATAACGCCGACGCCGCGGACGATGAGCGGGAAGATGACGCCTTTGACGCCCATCACGCTCCACCCCAAAATCATCGCCGCCACCAGCGTAACTTCGTAGGACTCGAAGATGTCCGCAGCCATACCGGCGCAGTCGCCGACGTTGTCGCCCACGTTGTCCGCGATGACCGCGGCGTTGCGCGGGTCGTCCTCCGGGATGCCGGCCTCCACCTTGCCCACCAGGTCCGCGCCTATGTCCGCGGCCTT
>CAZJNB010000131.1:0-6237 GCA_964547385.1 uncultured bacterium | reverse complement strand
CTATCGCTCGCCGGGCGGCGAGATATACACGCCGCGGGGGAGCGACGCCAGCGTGCGGGCGTATCGCAAAGCGGCGCCCTTCGGCGCGCTCGAGCTTCGGCCCGCGCTCGTGGCGTTCACCGACCTGTCCTCGGCGGGCGCGGGCCTGGCTCTGGGCGTAGGCCGGCTCGGGCGGCTGCACCTCGGGCCCGCGGCGTGTTACGACTCGCGACGGGCGTTATCGCTCGGCGCCGCGGCGACGGTCAACGTCTGGCGGAACGTGGACGTGGGCGGCTACGCCGGCAAGGCGATAGGAAGGGAGGGCTGGCGCGGCGGCGTGGCCGTGGCCGTCGCGTTGGAGTAATATGATGGCGCGGACGGCGGCGGAGGAGATAGAGCGGCTCGCGAACCGGACGGCGTTCGCCGAGGGGGTGAGGTATTTTGCCGTCGCGTTCGGCCGGACGCTCGCGGCGTTGCTGGTGGGTGTTATGTTCGGCTTGTTCGCGGCGTGGGCGCTGTGGCTGTTCTGGTTCGCCGCGGCGGCGTCGTGGACGGTGTTGGTCTCGCCGGCGTTCATCGCAGGCGCGGAGCTCGTCGCGTTCCTCGGGGTGGCGGCGGCGTGGCGGCTTGTTGGGAAGGGGCTGAAGTGAGGAAAGAATATTCCGAGGATGATTTAAAGGCCGTATGGCGCGAGCTTGTGAGGGTTTTCGGTGAGCAGGGCGCGGGTTGCGCCGCGCGGGAAGTCGCCGCGGCGACCGGCCTCTCCGAAGAGGCGGCGACGGAGTATCTGGAATACCTCCGCATAGATGGAAAGGTTGTGCGGGAGGGTAACGTCTACGCGCCGAACCCGAGGTACGCGCCCGGCAAAGATGTTGTGCGTAAGACTATAGGGTATTGGAATACGCCGGAAGCCGCGCCCGGGCACGAGGCGGAGGTAACGTTCGGCCAGCAGAAGGCGGGCGGAAGGTCGCTTCCTTATAAAGAAGTTCTCGCGTATCTCCGTCGCCGCCCGTACCCCTATCCCTCGACTGCCGAAATAGCGGTTGCTTTGAGTCTTTACGTAGGGGACGTCCGTGAAGCCCTCGAAATCCTTAGGGGTCACGGCACAGTGGAGCGGTTTAGGAACCGGAAAGGTTACTACACGTGGCGCGCTACCGAAATATAATGTAATTCGCTAAACAACCCGGGTATTAAAGATACGCCGCTTAGCCGGGGCCCGGGGCTGGTCCCTCGCGGTAAACCCCTACCGAGTAATGCACCTTGACCCGGCGTGTATAGCGTGTTACGTTCGCGTTAAGGACGGGGACAATTAGTAGAAGGAAGGTGCGTTCGTTAACGCGATAGTAAAAGGGGTTAATTATGACCCGTAGATGGGATGCCTGGTGGGCGCTGGCGGTTATTGCCCTCGCGGCCTCGGCCGGCGCCGCGCCGGCCGAGGAGGGCCCTTGGCGTTGTCTGGTGGCGGCGTCGCCGCCATACGGCGCCGACGAATACTCCTCCGTGGTATACCTGGGCGACGTGCGCACCGGCAAGGGCGAGGAGCTCGCCTCCTTCCCCGACTTCTACGTATGGAGCGCGGCGGCCGACGAGGGGTGGAAGACGATCGTGGTCGCCGGCGTCGATATGAACGCCGACGACCGGTTTGTCTTCTACCGGCTCCCGGGGCCCGCGGCTTCCGCCCCGGCGGGGGAGGCCGAGGTTATCCTGGAGGCGAAGGGCCTCCGCCAGCCGGAGGCGGAGGTAATATTCGACGCGAGCGAAGGCGCTTTCTATCTCGCCGCGGAGGCGGTAGGGACGAGGCCGGAGGGCAAGCGGTTCCGGGAGACGGTCCTGTATCGGTACGAGCCGGCGGCCGGGCCCCCCGTCGAGCTCGCGCGGCTGGGGCGGCACGTGTTCCTGGACGGCGAGGCCGGCGCGGCGAGGATTTACGTCGCGTACGACGATACGACCACTTACGGCCGGCGGCGCCTCTACGGGTATATAGACAAAGAGACTTATAACGTTACGCCGTTGGGGATATACCCGGACTTTTTCGGCGGCGAGCCGCGGCGATATGTCCCTTACGCCGGCCCGGGGGGCGCGGGTCAATACCTCCCGGCGGCGACGGCGACGCTCGCCGGCCCGAGGGCTTATACGGCGGAAACGGAGCCGTCGGTAGAAAAAGAAGAATACACGATTTACGTCCGCACGCCGGGCGCGCCGGGCGGATACGGTGAGGTGAAGGTGAAGGAGTTTCCCGGCCTTATACTCTACTCCCGGCGCCGGGACGCGCTGGTGGTCCTGACGCCCGCGGGCGCTGGCGACGCTGTCGCTCGGCTAGCCGTAATATACGCCGACGACGGCTCTGTCGGCGAGCCGGTCCCGTTGGCCCCGGGCGAGCCGGCCGAAGGCTCGAGCGGGGGGGGCCTCGAATATGCCCTGCTATACGTCGAGTAGGTTGGGGGGCCGCCGTGGACCTCCATATCTATAGCTTGGACGTTGCCGTATCCATAAAGCCGCCCGCGCGGGCGGCTTCTTTTTCGTAATAGGCCGCGTTTATTCGACCGCCTTCGGAAACGGATACGCCGGCACCGGCCGATGGGGCAACGCGAACGCCGGGTCCGTCGCCGCGCCGCCCTCGAACGGCTCGAGGAAGTGGTTCGGGATGAACTGCGGCGCGAGGTTTTTTACGTCCGCGTACTTCGCCGCCAGGTCGCATTTGTGTTCGCCGGCGACGCCCACGTCGAACGCCACGAGGAAGAGCCGCTCCTCCTTGGGCAAGCCCCACCCGTAGAGGTCGCCTTCGACCTCGACGGCCTCGCCCGGGCCCAACGCCGCGGGCACGTCCGCTACCCGCTTCTTCTTCGCGCCCTCCTCGGTTATTACCCACATCTTAAGGCCCTTCTTCGCGTCCAGCTCGCGGCCTTCCGCGGCGTGGTTCGTCAGCGTCAGCTTCGCCGGATACGGCTCGTCGAAGGCGACGGCGAACGGCGGCTCGGCGAGCGTGAGCTCGACGCCGCCGACGGGGCCGGTCCGGTGGGGGTGTTGGTAGGCGGGCGGCCGCGGCATCTCCCCGCGTTCGGCGCGGGCCTTCTTCTCCTCCGGCGAGAGCGACGCGTCCACGAACCAGCCGGCGCGTAGGAACGGCAGGAGGCCCAGGTAATCCGGGCCGTGCTTGGCGCTTTGCGTCGCGTCGCCCATCGTTAGGAGCTGGCGGAGGTACGGGTGGAACTCGGCGGCCGCGACGTCCAGGCCGGTCAACTCCTGTTGGAGCCGATACGTGTTGACGGCCTTCTGGCGCTGGTTCTCGGAGTGGTCCAAGACGAGGTAGCCGGAGAGCTCGCCGCCGAAGCCGATATACGGCTGGTAACTGCTAAGGCGCCGGGCCATCGTCCGCTCGTTGAGGAGCGCCAAGCGGCTTAACGCGTAGACTATCGTCTCCGGGAACGGCTTGTCCCGCGTCGCCGCGAGCGCGTCGAGGGCGTACGTTATCATATCCGGCTGCTTGTGCTGGACTTCAACGCGAAAGGTGTTGACGTTGGCGTCCCACGTCGCCGATAGGCCCAGGTGGTCCAGGTGCCCCTCGGCCTTCGCCCGGCGGTTAAACTCCGGAATTGTCTTACACTCCTCCGCCAGCGCGAAGAGCCCCTCGTACGCGGCCCGCTGGTGCGGCAACGTCTCGTTGCCTTTGACGGTCGTATTATAGACCTGGCGGTGCGGCGCGACGACTACGTCGAGGTCGGTGATGTCGAGCGTCGCGAGGTCTATGGGCTTCGCCGCGGCCGCGGCTTCGTCGACCTCGGCGATCTTCTGCTCCAGCCCCGCGGCCTGCGCCTCGCCCAGCTTGGCCATCGCGTCGCCGTATTTACCCATTAGACCCTCGGCGGTGAGCCGCTCCTGGAACTTCATCATATCCATCCCGGGCTCTTGCGCTACCGCCTCCATCTGGGCAATGACGGCGCGGACTTCGTCCACCAGCGCCTTGTCGCTTATTAATGCCGACTGGGCGTCTATGCCCATCTTGAAGCCGTCGAGCAGTTGCTTTATCGCGGCGTCCATCAGTATCGCCCCCCCAGCCGTTCGGCGTTGACCTTCTCGAAGAGCTCGCTTAGGCGCACAAGTTGCTTGTCGTCGTAGGCCAACCGTTTTCGCAGGCGCGGCATCTCGAGCAAGGCCGGCCAGCGGACGCCCGGGTAGCGCTCCGCCAGCTCGTCCAGGTGGGCCGCGAGCGTCTGCTTCTCGCTGTCGTCGTAGGCCGTCCCCGGCGGCGCGGCCTCGGCCAGGAGAACCTTCTCAATAACCGTCTCGCATATCGTCTTCAGGCGCGCTTCGCTCTCCTTGACGGGCGCTTCCTCGGCGTCCATCTGCTCGGATACGGCGTAAAGCTCGTCCATATTCTTCGCCTTCGCGAGCGCCTGGGCCCTTTTTCGCCAGAGCTCTGTGAGCGGCTCTTCGTCCAGCTCCTCGTAGACGGCGGCCTGCACGTTCGCGCCGTCCACGGCGATGCCGCGCGTGACGTCGTAGGCCAGGCCGCCGGCCATCATCTTCTCGTTCATCTCGACAACGCCCGGTGTTTCCTTGACCATAGCCAACACCGCTTCGTCGGCCTTGACGACCGCCGCGGCGCAGGGGTCGTTCTTGTGCGCCGCGAGGACGAGGCGGTAATACTCGATAATATCCCGGTGGGCTTGTTTTTCGTCGTAGTCGGGCATAGCGGCCTCCTTGTAACGAAATAACGCCTTCAGCGGCCGACGAGGCGCGTATACCCCTCGTCGTCGTCGCCGGCGTATAGGTTGACCACGAACGGGACCTCGGCGTAGGGGCCGCCGCGGACCTCCATATCTATCTTTTGGACGTTGCCGTAGATTAAACACCGGACGCGGGTGTTGTCGGCGTCGCCGGCGAAGGAGGCGATCGCGACCGTGCTCACCCACCCGCCTCCTTTATATACGGGGTGGAAGAGCCGGAGCGCGCCCTCGCCGTCGAACCACGCTTCCCATACCGTATACGGCGTCAACGATAGCGCGAAGTCGCCGCCGCCGAGGCCAAGCGCCTGGACGTAGGCGATAGTCCCGTTAGGCCGGAAGAAGACGCGGTAGACGTCGCCCGTTACGTCGTGCTCCGCGTGGACCCTTGCTACTTCGGCGACGGCCGCGGCGAGCGCCTCGCCCGAGAGCGGCGCCGTCACCGCCGCGGGGACTTCGTAGAGCTCGGCGAACGGGCCCCGCGGGAGGAGGTCCGCCGGCGCGACGGCCGGTTGCGACCATATCGAAATGCCGTCGCCCTCGCCCAGCGCGGCGAACGCCGGCGGCAGCTCGAGCGGCGGCGCCGCCGCCGCCGATACGGCCCGGTAATACCCGTAGTCGGGATAGGAGGAGGGGCCGACGTTCCAACAGCTTGTGTAGCTTTGGCCCAAGGCCGCGGCGGCCTCGTGGAACCGCGCCATATCCGCCTCTTCCTTCGGCGTGAACTTCATCGCCGCGGCGATGTGCTCGCTCGAGCCGTGGATTGGGCCGTACCAATCGGTCGCGAGGTAGTAGTCCATAAGCCAGTCGGAGTCGAAGACGAAGCCCTGGATGGCGTAGGGCTCGCTCGCCAGGAGCGTCAGCTCGAACCAGCTTAGCGCCGCGAGCTCCGCGGCCGTATATTCGTGCGCCGGTTGGTAGACGGGGAGGGCGGAACTTAAAAAAAACCCGGAAAAAACGAGAAGCGTTACGCAAATTATTTTTTTCAAAAGACTCTTTAGCCCGGCGTTAAACGGAACGCATCTTCGAAACAAGAAGCTTCTAAAAACTTTTTCTTTAAACCTTCATGGGGCGGGAAAGCACCTCCGTAACCAAGCACCCGTCTAGCTTTTGCTACCATTTCTAGTTGGTCTGGGTCCCAATTACGGCCTATATATGTATTTTTCGGCCTAGCTTCGATAGGTTCGTATCTCATAGGGTAAACGATAGCGCCCCACTCTAAAATATCTTGTATTCGCGATAGGAGATCGGCCGGTTCGTCTCTATAATTGTAAAGGCAATAAATAAATATTTTACGGCCCCGGAAACCCATACCCTTAAGTTTTTTAACGGCGTTCATCAGGGGTTTTCTAATTACAGTCGTATCGTACGCTAACCTTATTTGTTTTAAATTAATTTAATTTAATTTAATAATGGTCTTTTCTTCTAAAAGCATTGCATCCAAACCCTGGTTAAAATCGACCGGTTTTCCAATCTCGGCTACTACGCAACAGATATGTTCGCTGAAAGGTGAAGCTACGAAAAAAATAACCCC
>CAZJNB010000130.1:0-6242 GCA_964547385.1 uncultured bacterium | reverse complement strand
GTTGGTTACCCGCCGGGTCTCGGTGACCCAATTGGGGTCCATTCCTCTCTTGCGGTTGTGGCGCGAGCCCCTCCAGGGATGGCAAGGATACCTGAAGCGGACCCTCGACGTCGCCGCGGCGCTATTCGGCATCGTTATCCTCGGGCCCCTTTGGCTCGCGATTATGGTCCTTATCAAGATCGATACTCGCGGCCCCATCTTCTACCGTCAGGAAAGGCTCGGCAAGGGCGGCCGTCCTTTCCGAATCTTCAAGTTCCGCTCTATGGTCGTCGGCGCCGACGAGCTGTTGCCCGAGCTCGCCGGCTTCAACGAGATGGACGGGCCGATCTTCAAGATCAAGGAGGACCCCCGGATAACGCGCGTCGGTCGGTGGCTTCGCCGCTTCAGCCTCGACGAACTGCCGCAATTGATAAACGTGTTCTTGGGAGATATGTCCCTCGTCGGGCCTCGGCCGCCCCTCCCGCACGAGGCCGTCAAATATGAACGGTGGCAAGAGAAACGCCTGACGGTTCCCCAGGGCGTTACCGGCCTGTGGCAAGTTAGCGGCCGTAACCTCCTAACCTTCCAAGAAATGGTCCGCCTGGATATTTATTATATCGAGAACTGGTCGCTCTGGCTCGACCTCAAGATAATCCTCAAGACGGTTCCGGCGGTCGTCCTTCGGCGCGGCGCTTTCTAATACGCCGGCACCGGCGCCCGGACTTTAATCGCCGCCCGGCGGTTTTTATTTTCGGTAATGAGGGGGGATGTCGGCCCTTCGCGCCGCCGGGGGCGGGGCGGTTATTCTTTCTTTTCGGCGGGGGCGCTGTTCCCGACCGCGGCCGCGACCGCGGCGAGCAATAGTTCTGCTCCTACTGAGACGAGGCGGCTCGCGATCGCCAGGAACGCCGCGTCGCCCGGCGGCATATATTGTTTCAACAATATTAAGAGAAGGCCCTCGCGGACGCCCAAGCCCGAGGGGGTGAAGACGACGACGTAGCCCAAGACCGCGGCCACGACGTACGCGGCGCCGGCGCGGGCCGCTTCGCCCGGACCCAGTGGCACGAACGCTCCGGCGAAAAGCGCGAAGAAGACGCCGAGGAGGAGGCAATACCCGCCGTAGGCCGCGGCGAACGCCGCCGCCGGGGACGGGCCCATAACGGCCGTCGGCTCGAGGGGCCCCCGCTTCATTCGCCGGAGGACGGCGCCGAGAAGGCGGCGTAATACCGCCGGTTGGATTGACGCGGCGAGCGCCGCGATGCCTAGGCCGGCGGCCAGAAGTTGTTGCCACGAAAACTGCGAACCGAATAATGCCGCGGCCGCGACGACCGTAACCGCCAGGCCGCCGACCGCGGCGAGAACGTTCTCGTAGGCCGGCGCGAGCGCCGCGGCGACGCCCGGGACCGAACGCCGCCCGTACATATATACTTTCCCCAAGAAGACCGCCACCCGCCCCGGGATGTAGCGTCCGAGGAGGGTATAGAAGAAAGGCCGCAGGCCCGCGCGGAAGCTGAGCCGGTAGCCCACCCGCGCGAGGACCGCCAACGAAATCTTATAGAGGTAAATATACGAGAGGAGGAGAACGACGGTCGCCGCCGCGGCGAGGCCGGGCGCCGGTGCCCGCCACGCCGCGCGGACTTGCGGCCAATTAGCGATTAACGCGTGGCCGACGAACGCCAGCGTCGCGGTTACGAAGGCGACCTTCGCCGCGAGCCAAAGAATGCGACCGGTTTTACCTTTCATCGGGTTCGTCGTCGCGAGGGGAAAGGAGGAATACGCGCGTCGGCGAGGCCGCGGGCCAGCGCCGGCCTATAAATACGAAAAGGGGGCGGAGGCCCCGCCATAGTTTAAATACATCGCCCGCGCTAAATCGCCGCGGGTCCTCGATTATGGCGGCGGTGTATTCCCGGACGTCGAAGGGCCGCAGGAGCTTGAAGAGACGGCGGTAGCTAAGCAGCCGGACCGGATAGCCTTCGGGGCGGCCGGCGAGCCGGAGGATAAGGTCCGCCGCGGCGCGGGGGAGCCAGGATAGGAACGGCACGCCGTAGTGAGGTTCGATAACCTGGTATCTCCCGGCGGCGGCAAGATACGCCGACCCCGAGCGCTTGAGCACGCGGCGCACTTCGCGGAAAAACGCCGCTTGGTCACCGACGTGCTCGTAGACGTGGTTGGCGATGACGATGTCGAAGGTCCCGTCGCCGAAGGGGAGGCGCGCCGCGGAGAGGTCGGCGAATTCCAAGTTGGGCCGTCGGAAACGCCGACGGGCGTGTGCGAGCGCGGCCGCGTCGACGTCTACGCCGGTTACGTGGGCCGCGATTCTCGTGAAGTAGGCGGCGATGACGCCCGGGCCACAGCCGAAGTCGAGAACGCGGACGCCGGGCCAAGGCGCCGGCCCGAGCCGCTCTTCCAACACGTATCTTATCTTACGGGCCTTGCGTATGCCCCGTCGAAGGCCGGCGAGGCGGGCCCGCTGGTCGGGCGGAGAGGCGTAACCGGCGAGCTCAGCGTTCATATTTACGGGCGACGAGGAGCCAGTTCGACGCGAAGAGGCCGCCGCGGTCGAAGAGGCGGTCTAAGGCGGGCGCCAGCGGCGAAAGCAATTTGGCCGTGGCCGTGGCCGCCGCCCGCAACGGCCCGAGCGGCGCGGCGAGAGATAGGCCTAGGACCGCGGCGTTATGGCCCACGAACGATAACAGGCCGCCGCACGCTACTACCTTTTCGACGCGGAGGCCGGCGTCTTCGCAGAGCGCTCGCAGGCCGTAGCGGGTGAAGCGGAAGTAGTCGTCCGGCGCGTCGTGGAGCCGGCTGAGGTGGGGCGCGGTTAGGACGAGAGCCCCACCCGGGACGAGAACACGGCCGAGCTCGGCGAGGATTTGGCCCGGTCGCCGTTCGTGCTCCAGGACCTGGGAACAGAACGCCGCGTCGAAAGAACCGTCCGGGAAGGGCAGGTGCTTGAGGTCCGCGACGGCGTCGGGCCTCCCGGCCGCGGCGAGGTCGACCGATATTACTTCGGCCGCGGCGGTGATTAGCAGTGGCGTCCACGCGCCGAGACCCGCGCCCGCGTCGAGGACCCGGCCGGAGATATACGAGAGGCCCTCGCGTTTAACGGCCTTATATAATGAATAGAGGCCGGCCGTCAGCGAGAAGTAGCGCGGGCGGCCCGTTTCTCTCAGCCGTATCTTCCGCCAATTAGCCGCCAGGTTCACCGGCTAACCTTCCGCGGCGGCGGCGTAGAGCGCCGCGAGTTCGGTGAAGTCGCACTTGGCCGCCGCCGCGAGGCAGTTATCGCCAAAAGCTTCCCGGCCGGTGTCGAGGGCCTTCTTTAGGGCCGCGGCGAGGTCCGCGTCGTCCGCGGCCGTGGTGAGGAAGCCGGTCTGGCCGTCGCGGACGAACTCCGGTATACCGGCAACGGCGCTTCCCACGACCGGGCACGCCGCGGCGAACGCCTCGAGAATTACGGTCGGCATCCCTTCGGTCTCGCCGTCCCGCGCGACGATGGAAGGTACCGCTAAGACGTCCGCGGCGTTATACATCAGCCGAAGTTCGTCGTGGCTCCGGGCGCCGATGAAGGCGACGCGGGGTGTTAGGCCCAGCTCGCGGACGAGCTTTTCGGCGCCCGCGCGCGCCGGCCCCTCGCCCGCGGCGACGAGCCGGACCGCCGGGATTTCCCGCGCGAGCCGGGCCATCGCGCGGATGAGATACGGGAGCCCTTTCTTCTCAACGAGCCGGCCTACGAAGAGGACGGTGGGGACGGCGGACCACCCGAGTTTCTCCTTGGCTTTCGCCGGGGAAAAGCGCGGCGCGAACGTCTTCGCGTCCACGCCCGCGGTCGTCGCCTGGGCCTCGACGTCGAAGCCGACCAGGCGGCTGGTCTCCTCGATGATGAACGCGCTATCGCAGAAGACGGCGTCGGCGCTTTGTATGATGCCGCGGGCGACGCGTCGCCCGAGGGCCAGGCGCCGGAGCAGGAAAACATCCGCGGCGTGGATCGTTAGGAGATGGCGGGCGCCGGTCCGCCGCGCCGCGGCCGCGGCGGCCCATCCCGCGGGAACGAGCCAGTGGCTGTTCACGACGTCGTAATGTCGGCGCCGAAGTTCGCGCGCCGCGGCGTGCCGGAACGCCCCAAGAAGCGCCGGGGCTTGGAGGCGAGCCAAGGGGCTCCGGCGGACGTTCGCCATAATGCCGGCGCCGTCGGCGAGGCGCTGGGCGGACGCCGGGGGGAAGTAGCGGAAACGACGCACCGCCACCGGGCCCATTCGTTCGGTGCGAGCGGCGCCGGGGTGATGGGGCGCGAGGGCCGCGACGTCGAAGTGGCGGGCGAGCGCCGCGGCGAGGTCGTAGACGAAGCGGGCCGTCCGGCGGTCGTTCGGGCCCAAGGGGAAAGTCGAGGAACAGATGAGGAGGCGTTTCATCGGCCGTCGTATTGCGCCGCTTTGACGCGATAGAGGGTGTCCTCGAGAAGGCGGCGGTTGGCGGCGATGAGGTCCGCGAGCAGGGCGACGATGAGGAGTTGGAAGCCGAGGAGGACTAAGACGCCGCCCACGAGGAGGGACTGCACGTGGCCGGTAGGCCCGGCGACGGTGAAGAAGTAGTAGAAGAAACGCGCGATGAGGACGGCACCTACCACGAAGGTAAGGAGGCCGGCGCTGCCGAGGACGCGGAGCGGCTTGAAGAGGAGGTAGGCGCGGGCCATCGTGGCCGCGGAGCGGCGGAGGTATTGGGGGACGGAGCGGAAGAGACGGCTGGGCCGCGTCGGGGGGTTCACCGCTGCCGGGACCTGTTTGACGGTAAGGCCTTTGTAGCCGGCTTGGATGAGGGTCTCCAAAGTGTAGCTGAAAGATGACAACACGACCAAGCGAAGCGCGGCCTCGCGGCTATAGGCGCGGAAGCCGCTGGTGGCGTCGGCGACGCGGAGGCCGGAGAGCATCCTCACGACGGCGCTGCCCACGCGTTGGAGGAGCTTCTTGGCGAGCGAAAAGTGGGCGAGGGCGCCGATATCGCGGCAGCCGACGACGACGTCGGCGTCGCCCGCGAGGAGCGGCGCGACGAGCGCGGGGATGCCCGCGGCGACGTATTGATTATCGGCGTCGGTGCCGATAATAACGTCCGCCCCCCGCGCGAGCGCGGCGTCGAGGCCGGTCCGGAAGGCCGCGGCCAAGCCCAGGTTGCGTTTATGCCGAACGACATAATCGACGCCCAGGCGCCGGGCGACATCGGCGGTGCCGTCGCTCGAGCCGTCGTCCACGACGAGCGTTGCTACCGCGTCTACGCCGGGAATATTGCCGGGGAGGTCCGCGAGAGTTGCCGCCAACGCGTCCGCTTCGTTGAAGCACGGGATGACGATTACGACTTTCATTCGGCTTTGGTATCCTTTGTTTTCCGGCCGGGTGTATGGAACAAAAGTGCGGCGACGAGCATTACCAGCCCTAAGGGTTTGACCGCGCCCAACATTGTAGCGGGCCATACTTGGAACTGTTTTAAGTTGTAGCGGAGCATAATAATAACGAAAGAGAACGTTGCCAGCACGCCAACGACGGCTCGCGCCCGGCCCCGGAATATCTCCCGCGTAACGTATATGTAAGGTATTATCAATACGATTAGGTACGACGGCGAGACCCACGCGTTCAACGCCAGACCCGCGGCGACGAGCAAGGAAACTTCGCCCTCGACGTCGAGCCGCTCGCGCCGCAAGTATACTATAAGAAGGACGAAGAGGAGAACGGATAATAGTTTCGTTATTACGACTAAGGGTGGCATTGCCGCGGTCACAGGCGCGAGGCGGGGGAGAATTGTGGCCGGCGCAACGTTCACCGGGAGCATAATCCCGGCGGTGAGGACCGGGACCAAGACCAGCCGTACATAGTTGGACCAAATCGCGGGCCGCCAGGCAAGGGCGATAAGGATAACGGCGGCGGCGAACGAACCGAGGGCGACGGCGAGCTCGCGCCCGCGGCGGCGGAGGAGGAAGTAGACGAAGAGGATGCCGGGGTAGATCTTGAATATGGTCGCCGCGGTGGCGAGGAGGCCGGCGGCGGCGGCCCGCCTACGGACGAGGGCCCACAGGACGCCGGCCCAGGCCAACGCCAGGAGGATGTTGGCTTGGCCGTAGTAGATATGGTCGATGGTGGGGTGGGCGACGAGGGTGAGGGCGAGGGCGGCGGCGAGGCCGGCGTGGCCGGAGAGGCCCATCGCATGGTAGACGAGGGCAACGGCGGCGACGAGCATCACGACGCTCGCGGCGGTCCAAACGACGAAGGCGGTCT
>CAZJNB010000129.1:0-6254 GCA_964547385.1 uncultured bacterium | reverse complement strand
AAAACGCCCTCCACGCTGCGCTTTCGGCACACCTGGCCGGTGTCGCCGTCGAAGGTCTGTTTACCAAAGAAAACGATGTCAGCGTCGCCGATTTTTTCTATGGCCTTCGCGAGGACGAGGGACGTGGCCCAGGTATCGCTGTCCGCGAAGGCGTCGTCGCTCAGGAGGACCGCGGCGTCGCAGCCCATCGCGAGCGCCTTCCGTAGCGCGTCGTCGGCCGCGGCGGGGCCCATCGTGACGGCGGTAACGGCGCCGCCGTGCTTTTCTTTAAGGCGGACCGCTTCCTCGATAGCATATTCGTCGAACGGGTTTATGATGAGGGGGGCACCCTCGCGCTTGATTACGCCCGCGTCGAAGTCTATTTGGACCTCTTGGGTATCCGGGACCTGTTTGATGCATACGACCTCGTGCATTCGTTACCTCCTCGAGCGCTAACGGCATGTATTATAAGGATTTGGCGAGCCGAAATCAAGAAATATGTTGCGCGACTATAGGCCGAGGGAGCTCGGGTCCGCCCGGGATGAAAAAAGCCGCCCGGCGTCGGGCGGCTTTCGCGGCTGAATCCTGATTATCTAAAAAGGGATTTAATTCTCCCGAGCGAGGCAGGTGCTACCGGTGAGCCGGCTACCTCGAACTGTAAGATACTGTGCAACGGCGCATTTATCCCCACCCAAACGTACGTGCCGTCGTAGCCGCAGCCGGACGGGTAGCCGTAAGCCGAGACCGAGAAAGAATCGATGCTCGAGCCGGTGAGGGTGCACTTCCGTACGAGGCCACTGGAATCCACGATCCATAGGAAGCCGCTCGCGTCGTAAGCGAGGTCGTTGGGGTCGAAGCTCAACGAATACGAGCTGTATATCGAGCCGCTCGTGAGTTCCATTAGGTATAGGCGTCTTGCCGGGCCGGAGTCGGTATAGTAGAGATACCCGGGGGCGCGGTAGGCCGCGCCGTTGGGATAGTTGCCGGGGACCGAGTACGAGCCCACGATGGACCCGGTAGTGCTCTCCGCGCCGTATACGTAGCGGGGGGTGTAACTAACAACCGCGTAGAAAACGGTGGAGGAATCGATGCCGGCCGTGACGCCCATAGTAGTCGTTGTTGGCGAGCTAAACGAGCGAATGACCGAGCCGCTCGTATCCGTTTGCCATATCCGGTCGGGGCTATTGGTGCCTATGTAAAGGACGTTCGCGTAGTAGGCTACGCCGTTGGGATAGGAAGAACCGCCCGGCGCCGGGAACGAAGAGACGAGGCTACCCCAGCCGTAGCCGCCCGCGGCGAAGAACGCGCTGGCGACCACCGCTGATATTATCAACTGCTTTTTCATTAGGTCACCTCTTTTCGCGGAACTTAATCTCCGGGCGTTTTAGCGACGTTCGACCGTGTATATACGCTTATATTATAGATATTTAACCGTCCGAGGTCAAGGTAAAATGATTCGGCGGCTTAGCCCGATAAATAAGCACCTGGCTTTTTTACTTGTTTTATCCGCGCGGAGAGGTTATAATTAAATAGGATTTAGTAGGACTCAAACATAGGAGGCCACGATGCGTTACCTATTGATTATTGCCGCAATTTGCGTTGCCGCCGGGCCCGGCGTCGCCTTCCAACGCGTCGTTTTAGGCGAGCTCGTAACCTCGACCAATTGAGCGGCCTGCCCGGCTGCAGAAGAGCAGTTCCATAATATATACCAGAATAACCCGAACCGCTTCGCGCCGGTGGAATACCACCCGACGTGGGGCTTTGACCAACAAGACCCGTTCTCGAATACTTACTCGGACGCCCGCGCCGCCTACTACGGGATTAACGAAACCCCTACCGCCGCCTTCGACGGTTCCGTTACGAACCAGCCACCGTCGGCTTGGCCGAACATCTTCAACCAGCGAAAAAACGTCCCCAGCCCCCTCCAGATAAAGCTGAAGATAACTAGCTCGGGGAGCAATTTTACGCTCAAGGCCACCGTTCGCCGCCAGGGCTCGATGCCGAGCTCCGGGCTCCGTTTCCACTGCGCGATTACCGAGCAGAAGTTACATTATAACAACCGGACTTTTTACCACGTCCTCCGGCGAATGTACCCGGGCGCTAACGGGACCGCGTTCTCGATAAATAACAACCAGACGAAAGTAGTTACGATTAACGGGACGCTCAACGGCGCGTGGGTGAAGAGCAATCTCCATTTCGTGGTCTGGGTGCAGAATTATAGCGCCAAAGATGTCTACCAGGCCGGTCTCGCGAAGTGGAGCGAAGTATCGGTGGCGCCGGCATCCGTAGGTCGTGTCAAGGCGCTGTATTATTAGGACGGCTAAGACGCGGACTCGAATCGTAAAAGGAGCGCCGGCGGCCAGGTTCCGCCGGCGCTTTATTGTAATATCCCCGCGTATTGATGGCTGAGAACGTTACCCGATGTAGCCGGTGTGGTTTCGAAAACCCGCCGGCGATGCGTTTCTGCGGCGGCTGTGGCGCGCCGCTGGCGGCGCCCGAAGAAGGGGAGCGGAAAGAGGTCGCGGTCCTCTTCGCGGACATCTGCGACTTCACCGCCTGGGTCGCGAGTTCCGACGCCGAGGATACGAAAGATAAAGTCGACGCGTGCCTGAAGCTCTTGGCGGACGAAGTGGCGGCCTTCGACGGCGTCGTGGATAAGTTCATCGGCGATGCCGTAATGGCTATCTTCGGCGTCCCCCGGGCGCATGAGGACGACGCCGAACGGGCCGTCCGTGCGGGCCTGGGTATGTTGGCCCAAGCTCGCTCTTTCGGTCAAAGGGAGGGGTTGGATATCCGGCTCCGGGTCGGCGTCCATATCGGCGACGTTATCGCGAGTGCGCCCGACGGCGCGCCCGGGCGCGCGGGCCACAACGTCTTTGGCGATACGGTGAACGTCGCTTCGCGGCTGGAAGAGACGGGCGAAGCCGGCGCCGTTGTCGTGAGCGCGGAAGTCTACGAGAAAACGAAGGAAAGATTTACTTGTGAGGAGCTTCCGCCGGTCCGCGCGAAAGGTATCAAAAGATTACTTAAACGTTACCGGGTGGTGGGGCCGAAGGCCGTCCGTGGCGCCGTCCGCGGCGTCCGCGACTTAACGGCGCCGATGGTAGGTCGGGACGCGGAACTCGCGACTATCTACGCCGCCTACCGGGCCGCGGCGCAGGGGGAGGGCGCGCGGCTCGTGGCGGTCGTGGGGGACGCCGGCATCGGTAAAACGCGATTGGTCGAAGAGCTCGTCGCGAAAGTAGCCGCCGGCGACGACGACGCGCAAGTATTACACGGCCGGTGCCTGGGGTATACCGCCGGGCCGGCGTATTACCCTTTCACCGAAATCATTAAGGAAACGGCCGGTATAAAGGACGATATGTCGCTGTCCGGGGCCCGTAAGCGGCTGGCCGCGATGGCCGAACGGGTATTCGGCGGAACGAAAATCGGCGACATCGACGTAGTGGCGGTCTTATTGGAATTACTCGCCCTGGCCGAAGGAGGCCCCGGCGGCGGCCACGATACGGAACAGATTAGGGACCAGGTCTTTGTAGTAATGGAGAAGTTTTTCCGGTCCTTGGCCGCGGCGCGGCCGCTCATCGTTCGGCTGGAGGATATCCACTGGGCCGACGCGGCTACCGTCGAGCTCGTAGAGGATTTGGCGCGGACGTTGGCTGAGACCCGGTGTCTCTTTATATTAAATTCCCGGCCGGCCGCCGATTATACGGCCGTCGGCACCGCGCTCCTCGGGAAATTGGCGCCTCGGCGTAATTTCGCGCAAATAACACTTTCGGATTTAGCCAAGGAAGAATCGCGGCGGCTCGTCGCCGAGCTTTTGGCGGTGGAAAAGCTATCGCCCGAAACCCGGGAACTCATCGTCGAGCGGGCCGCGGGAAACCCTTTTTTCGTAGAGGAGATTATCAAGGTTCTTATAGAGAAGGGTATCCTCGTGCGGCGCGGCAACGGGTGGGCCGCCACGCGCGAGGTTACCGCGGTGGACGTCCCCGATTCCATCGGCGGCGTTCTGCGTTCCCGCCTCGACCGTCTCCCGCAAGAGGAGAAGAAGGTAATCCAACGCGCCGCGGTAGTGGGCCGCGTCTTTTGGCAAAAGGCCGTAAGCGAGCTTATGAAACAGCAGGTGCGCGACTACCTCGTAGACCTTGAGCGGCGCGACTTTATCCACCAAAGGTTACGCTCTTTGTTCGAAGACGACCTCGAGTATAGTTTCAAACATACCCTCCTCCACGAGACGGTCTACAACAGTATGTTACGCCGCGTGCGACGGGAGCTTCACTTACAGACGGCCCGTTGGGTAGAGAGCAATTACGGCGACCGGCTCGAGGCGTACCTCCCGTTCATCGCCTACCATTACGAGATGGCGGCTGAGCGCGAACGCGCCGGCGAGTATTACCTCCGCGGTGCCGCCCGGGCCGCGGCGCTCTTCGCCAACGATAACGCGAAGGAATTATACGCGAAGGCCGTCCATAACGCGAGCGCCGCCGACGCGTTGCGGCGAGCGTATCTCGGGTGGGGCGACGTGTGCGCGCGCACCGGCGCTAACGAAGAGGCCATCGCGAACTTCAACGCGGCCCGTGGTTATTGCGCCCAACCCTTGGAAGAGGCCGAAATCCACCACCGCATCGGCGACGTCTACGAAAAGATGAGCGCTTACGATAAAGCCCTGGAACACTTCGCGCGCGCGAGGCGTTTAATTATAGGCGGCCCGCTCACACTCGTACACAGTTGGTTGTATAAGAGTACGGCGTGGGTGCATTACCTCCGCGGCGATTTGGAGGAGGCCTTCCGTTTCGCGAAGAAGGCCGAGGTAATACTTGCGGCGCTCGAATACGAGGGCGGCGACGCCGATATGGCGCGGGCGCATTGCTGTAACGTCCTCGGGGCGATTTTACATGAACAGGGGAATTTCGGCGAATCGCGGACCTATTATGAGCGGACGTTGGCACTCTACGAGAAGAACGGCGACCTCTTCGGCGTCGGAAAAACGCTCAACAATATTGGGACCGTCGAATTATCGTCCGGCCGCTACAACGCCGCGTTCGATTACCTCCGCCGTTCTCTCGATTACGACGAGCGCGCCGGGAACCGTTTCGGCCAAGCGATATCTTGTTTTAACCTCGGCGACGCCCACGCTGAATTGGGCGATTACGAGACCGCCGGGGGTTACTTCGAGAGGTATTTAGAGATTAACGCCGCTATCGCCAATCGCCTCGGCGACGGCTACGCCTACGGCGGCTTGGCGCGTATAGCGGTGGAGGAGAACCACCCGGCCGCGGCCGAAGGATATTACGAGAAGGCCCTCGTAATATTCAAAGAATTGGGGGCGGCGGGCCTTTACCGAGAGACCCGGTTGAGCTTGGCGCAGTTTTTAGCCGGCCAGGGCCGGGAGGAGGAAGCGGCGGATATCTTTCGGGATTACCGGCCTTCGAGCGAAAAGGACCTGTGCATCTCCGAAGCAACCGCGGCCGCTTTCGTCGGTCGCCGGCGGCCTTTCGACGATTCCGAGAGAGAGGGGTTGGCGACGCTCGCGGCCCGGGCCGCGACGGCGATAAGCGCCGAGGACGACCGTATGGAAATTTTAACGGGCGCCGCGGCGTTGGCCGAGCTATACGGCCATCTGGGCGACGAGGAGAACGGCCGCGCGTATCGCCGGGTGGCTATGGAAAAGCTGGAAGAAGTCGAGCGTAATATTTCCAACGAGCGACGCCGCGAGAGTTTGCGCCACCGCCTCGCCGCGGTTTATAGGTTGGAGTAAATCCGACGTCCTTGGTATTAGAAGGCGGCGGGCGCCGCCTTTTATATTTTTAAGAAGACGCCGCCGCGGCCCGGCCGAACCACCGGCGCTTGAAATATAAGGATACGTTCACCAAGCTTATGAGGACCGGGACTTCTACCAGCGGTCCAATAACCGCGGCGAAGGCCTGGCCCGAGTTTAGGCCGAAGACCGCTACGCTTACGGCAATGGCGAGCTCGAAGTTATTAGACGCCGCGGTGAACGAGAGCGCCGCGCCCTGGGCGTAATTCGCGCCGACTTTCTTGCTCATCGCGAAGGACACCAGGAACATAACGACGAAGTAGATTATCAACGGCACCGCGACGCGGACAACGTCGAGCGGAATCGTAACGATAAGTTTGCCTTTGAGCGAGAACATCAAGACGATCGTGAAGAGGAGGGCGACGAGCGTCAGGGGGCTCAGGCGCGGCACGACGCGGCTCCCGTACCACGTCCGCCCTTTGGGCCCGAGGAACGCCAAACGGGCCCCAAACCCCCCCCG
>CAZJNB010000128.1:0-6272 GCA_964547385.1 uncultured bacterium | reverse complement strand
CCGCGAGCGCTGGGCCTTATACGGCGTCGCGGGCGTAGGGGTTTCCAAAGCGCCGGTAGCGCCGGCGTTCCTCTTCGGCAAGGAGGGCGTCGTCTTCGACTGGACGCCGGTCGTGGGCGCGCGCGCCGACTTCCGGCCGTGGGACTGGCTCGAGACGAGCGCGGCCGTCTCCTACCGCGAGCGGCTCCAAATCGTCAACTTCTTCGAGCTCGACCCCTATTACGGCTCGGTAAAGTCGCCGGCCCTTGACCTCACCGCGGATTTATTATTCGAACCTTGGCCCTTCGTCGCCGTGGGGCCGTCGGTCCGCCAGATCTTCTACGGCCCCTACGACTACTACCTCTACAGCCAGACGAACCGGATGGAAGGGTGGGTAACGGCGAAGGAGACGTACGTCCTCGCGACGCTCGCGTTCAATTTAGGCGAGTTGTGGTGAGTTTACTTCTTAGGAAATAGGCGGCCCCCACGGGCCGCTTTTTTTTCGGCTACGTTACGGCGTCAACGTAGGTCCAGCTCGAAGAACGTCGCGCCCGGGAGCGGGTTGTAGCGATACGGCGCTATTTCCCGGAAGCCGAGGGCGCGGTAGAGGGCGTTGGCCGCGACCATCGCGGCGACGGTGTCCAGCCGCATCCGCTCGTAGCCGAGCTCTCCGGCTCGAGCGATAAGGGCCGCCGCGAGCGCCCGGGCTATGCCCTTTCGCCGGAACGCCGGCCGGACGTAGAGCCGTTTCATCTCACAGCTCCCTTCGCCCGCCGGCCGGAGGGCCCCGCACGCCGCGAGCTCGCGCTCATAATACGCCAACAGCAGGAGGCCGCGGGGCGGCGCGTATTCCCCCGGCAACGACGCCACCTCGGCGTCGAAACCCTGGAACGCCAGCTCGAAGTCGAGGGACGCGGCGTATTCGGTGAAGAGCTCCCGGGCGCGCGCGAGCTCTCCGGGCGATTCGACTTGCGCTATCGTGATCATCGTTGGCGGCCCCATAGGAACGGTTGGCGGAACGCGTCGGCGTGGACGTTGGCTACGACGGCCGCGCGTTTTACAACGCCTACAGTTTATCATAGGTTCCGGGGCGACGGGGCGACGTCGCCGGAGGCGATACGTTTCGAATAAAGAGGGCGACGCGCGTGCTAAAAAACCCTTGACTTAATGTTATAAGTTAATTTAATATGCTCCGAGTGAATTAAAGTGGAAAAGTGTATTTACGGCGCGAGAGAGGTGGCCCGATGGCCGACGAACGCGAAGACCCGATCGAGGCAATAAAAAGGCGCAACGAGGAGCGGGCGCGTCGTCTTAAGGAACGGATCGCGAGCGGCGAGTTCGATAAATTCGAGACGCGGCTCGAGGCGGTTGACGAGGACTTGCCCGGCGGCCCGGAGGCGCTCGAGGCGCCCGAGAGCGAGTTCGACCTCAGCTCGTTCCCGGCGCCGCCCGAGCCCGCCGGTATTTCGTTGGATGAACCGCCCGCGGCCTCGCCCGCGGCCGAGCCGCCGGCCTTCGAACCGCCGGCCGTTGAAGCGCCGGTCACCGAGCCGCCCGCCGCGGAACTCCTTTCCGCCGAGCCGCCCGCCGCGGCCGCCGCGGAGACGGTCCCGATGGCAGAAGGGCCGGCCATCCCCCCGCCCGGCGCCGGGGACGTGCTCGCCGCGTTGGACCTGACCGATTTGGACCTGGAGGGTGCGGGAGAAGTCCTGGCGCCGCAGGCCTGGGATGGCGCCGAGGCGGCCCCTGCGGCCGTAACCGCCGAGGAGGCGCCGCCCGCGCCGCCGGCGGAGGAAACGGCGCCGCCGGCGTTTGAGGCGCCCGTCGAGCTTCCCCCCGAACTCGAGATCGAGGTCGAGGCGCCGCCCGCGCCCGTAGAAGCCGCGCCGGCGCCGGCCTTCGAGGGCCCGCCGGTGGAAGCGGGTCCCCCTTCGGCCGAAGTAACGCCGCCGCCATTTGAGGAAGTCGGCGTCGCCGCGGGAGATTCCCTCGGAGAAGAGGAGGCGGAAGCGATCAAGGCGACGATTGACGAGGAACTCCGGGAGGTCGGTCCGCCCGCGCCGCCGATGCCACGCCGGCGGGAAGAAGTGCCGGCCGCCGCGGCGGTCGAAACGCCGGTCGCGCCCAAGGCCGAAGAGGTTATCGCCCCGGCGGCGCCCGCGCCGGAAGCCGCGGAGATCACTATCAATATAGAGGTACGCGGCAACAAGGTCCGTATCGAGCGCCGCAATATAAAACTCGCCGACGTCATCGAGCTCTTCCAATCCATAGTGGACCGCTACGAGAACCGCTAACTTTTCGGCTTAGCCCCCTTTCGTCCGACAACGCCCCCCGCGCGGGGGCGTTTCTCTTATTGCCGCGGTGGGGAAATATACTTGCTTTTCGGCCCCGAATACTTTATATTTTATAGGTGCGGTCTTTTAGGGGCCGTATCGTCGTGTAGCTGTATTAAAGAGAGGTATCGCCTCGTGAAGCTGAGCGGGTGTATCTTGGGCGTGCCGATGGTCGTCCTGGCCTTGGTCCTCGTCTTCTTCGGCGTCCTATGGATGTGGGCCTCGACCGCGGAGGAGGCCGGCGCCCAGGCCGGGAGCCGCTTCGGCGTCGGCGCCTGCCTCGTCGTCGTCGGCCTGTTGCTCATCGCCGGCGCGGGCATCCTGATGTACCGCTCCTACCGGCGATACCAAGCCGAGAAGCCGCAGACGATAGTCCAAAAGATCGACCTCACCGGCGATTTATCGCTCGCGGAGTTGAAGTGCCGCGCCTGCGGCGCGACGCTCGCGAAGGATAACATCGTCGTCAAAGCGGGCGCCGTCGTCGTGAGCTGTCCCTATTGCGGCAGCTCCTACGAGATCGAGGAGGCGCCCAAGTGGTAGCGCGGCGGTTTGCCTTCGTCGCGGCCTTCGCCGCTTTGCTCGCGTCGCCGGCCGTCGCGACGACCTATTATTTCGAGGTCCCGCGCGAGGTCGTAACGGTAACGGTCAACGCCGATTCTTCTATAGATATCGATTATAAGATTACGTTCCAGAACAGCCCTTCCGCCGACGCCATCGACATCGTGGACGTCGGCTTCCCCTCCAACGACTACGACCTCGGCTCCATTACCGCGACCCTCGACGGCCGACCGCTTTCCGGCATCCGTCCTTCCGAATATATCGACATCGGCGTCGAGGTCCCGCTGGGCGAATACGCCATCGCGCCGGGAGACGCCGGCACTCTCCACGTCCGCGGCCGCAACTATCGGATGGTCTACGAGGACGACGAGGACGAGGCCTACGCCTCCTGCGTCTTCAGCCCCACCTGGTTCGGCGAGGACTTCACTTACGGCGCGACGCACCTCACGATGACGTTCGTCTTCCCGCCCGGCGTCTCGGCCGAGCAACCCCGCTGGCACGAGGACGAGGGCGGCGAGCCGACGCGGATGTTCATCCAAGACGGCCGCGTCCATTACGTGTGGGACCGGGCCGACGCGTCGCCCTCCGAACAGTATTACTTCGGCATATCGTTTCCGCGGACGGCGGTAGCCGAGGTCCGAAGCCGGCCGCGGTTCGGCTGGATCGCGTCGCTCATCACGACCGGCGCGCAGTTCTGCGGCTGCGCCGTTCCCATCGGCATCTTCCTCCTCATCGCCATCTTCGGCATTGTCCATAAGCGCCGCCGCCGGATGAAATATTTTCCGCCCAAGGCCAAGGTGGAGGGCGTGGGCATCAAGCGCGGCCTTAACGCGCCGGAGGCGGCGTTGCTCCTCGAGCGGCCGCTCGACAAGGTCCTCACGCTCATCCTCTTCGGCCTTATCAAGAAGGGCGCCGTCGCGGTAACCTCCCAGGACCCGCTGAAGTTGAAGAAGTTGCCGTTTAAGGAGAACGGCCTGAGGCCTTACGAGAAAGCGTTCCTCGCGAGCCTAAAGGGCGACGGCACCCTCGACGAGAAGAAATTGAAGAGCGCCGTCGTCGCGATGCTGAAGGCCGTGGGGAAGAAGATGAAAGGCTTCTCGCACGCGGAGACCGTCGCATATTACCGCAAGATCGTCCAGACCGCCTGGCGGCTGGTGGAGGAGGGGAAGACGCCTGCGGTCAAGGCCGACGAGTTCACCAACAGCCTGGAGTGGACGATGCTCGACGACAACTTCGGCGGGCGAACGCGCGAGGTCTTCGGCGGCTTCAACGTCCCGGCGCCCTATTGGTGGGGGCGGGCGATGCCGGCGGCGCCGACGGCCGGCGTCCCGGGCGGCGCCCTCAATATGCCGACGCTCCCGGGCGCGAGCTTCGCGAACGCCGTCGTGGGCCGCGTCGAGGGCTTCGCGAATAACATCGTCTCTAGCGTCGAGTCCTTCACCGGCGGCGTAACCAAAGTGACGAACCCGCCGCCGGTCTCGCGGGGCGGCGGCTTCAGCGGCGGCGGCGCCGGGTGTGCCTGCGCCTGTGCGTGCGCCGGCTGTGCCTGCGCCTGCGCCGGCGGCGGCCGCTGAGCGTGTCGCCCCAGAGCTAAGCGAAGATTATGGCTATCGGAAAGAAGCTATACGAGAAGTTCCTCGCGACGCGCAAGCCGCTGGAGGGCGGCATCTATCACCTCCGGCGGGACGACGCCGAGGTCCAGGCCCGCCTTCACCTCCGCCTTAACCCGGGCGGCGAGGGTATCCTGATGGTGAATGCGGCGCGCATCGTCCACCTGAACCAGAGCGCTGCGGAGATGGCCCGCTATATCATCGAGGAGTGGCCCGACGAGCGCGTCGTCGCGACGATGGCCAAGCGCTACCGCGTAGGGAAGAAACGGCTCCGCGCGGACCTCACGCGCCTCCGCGAAACGATCGAGATGATGGCGCGCGGCGACGAGCGCTGTCCGGTGTCCTATCTGGGCGCCGAGCGCGTGGACCCGTTCACCATCGAGGTGGACGCGCCCTATCGGATGGACCTCGCGCTCACGTACGGCTGTGATAACGCCTGCGCCCACTGCTACAACGAACGGCCCCGCGCCGGCGAGACCCTCAGCACCGCCGACTGGCGCCGCGTTATCGACAAGGTGTGGGGCATCGGCATCCCCCACATCTGTTTCACCGGCGGCGAGCCGACCGAATATCCGGACCTCGTCGAGCTGGTGGAACACGCCGAGGAGCTGGGCGTCATCACCGGCCTCCTTACGAACGGCCGCCGCCTCGCGGACGCGGGCTTTCTAAACGCCCTCGCCGCCGCCGGCCTCGACCACGTCCAGATAACGATTCACTCCTCGGTCCCGGCCACCCACGACGAACTCGTCGGCGTCGCCGGCGCCTTCGACGAGACCGCTCGCGGCATCGCCAACGCCGTCGCGAGCCCGGTCTACCTGATGACCAATACGACCCTCACGACTCGGAACCAGGAAGATGTCGAGGAGCTGGTGGCGTTCCTCGCGTCGTTGGGCGTCCGGCACGTCGCCGCCAACGGTATCATTAACGCCGGCGCGGCCCGCGACGTCGAAATCGGTTTGCCCGAGAACGCCCTCGGGCCCATCCTCGGCCGCTTTACCGCGGCCTGCGCCGCCGCCGATATGACCTTCACCTGGTATACGCCCACCGAGTATTGTCGCTTCAACCCGCTCACGATGGATTTGGGCGTTAAGCAGTGCACCGCGGCGAAATACAATATGTGCGTCGAGCCCAACGGCGACGTCATCCCCTGTCAATCGTTCTATCAGCCGATGGGTAATATCCTCCGGGACGATTGGGATTCGATTTTCAACAGCGCCCTCGCGCAAGAGCTCCGCGGCCGCGGCTACGCGCCGGCCAAGTGCGAGGGGTGTCCCGACTTCGAGATATGCGGCGCCGGTTGTCCGCTGTCGATAAAATACGAGAAGGTCCTCTGTTGCCCCGACGCCGCGTCTAATACGGCGTGAACGCCGAGGACCCGATGGCGGCGGAAGGGCCCGGCTTTTATCTCACGCCCGCCGAGGAAGAGCGCCAGGCGCGGTGGTATACGGCGCACCGCCGGGAGCTCTACCGGCAAGTGGGCCTGGCGCGTTGCGAGCGCGTCCTCGACGTAGGGTGCGGCTCGGGCGTCATAACGGCGGAATTGGCCGCGCGGGCCCGGCGGCTCGCCGTGGGGGTGGATATCCGACCGGACGTTGTCCGCGACGCGGCCCGGCGGCGGGGCGGGGGAGCGTTCGTGGCCGCGGACGCGGCGGCGTTGCCGTTCGCCCCGGCGGTCTTCGACGTGGTCGTCTGCGCTTTCGCGCTGGTGTGGTTCGCGGACGTGCGGGCGTCGTTACGGGAGATTAACCGGGTCTTGCGGGAGGGCGGGACGTTCCTGGCGCTCGCCGAGCCG
>CAZJNB010000127.1:0-6316 GCA_964547385.1 uncultured bacterium | reverse complement strand
CGGGGCTCTACGGCGAATATCTCATCAACGCCCAGGGCGAGGACGTTGTCGCCGGCACCCGGACGCCGAAGCCGATTAGCGCTCTCGAGGAGGAACTCCCGCGAATCTACGGAGAGCTGGTCGCCGCGGCCCGCCGGCTCGAGGCCCATTTCCGCGACCTCCAGGACATCGAGTTCACCTTCGAGCGCGGGAGGCTGTGGCTCCTCCAGACGCGGAACGCTAAGCGGACCGCCACTGCCGCGCTCACCGTCGCGACCGATATGTTCGCCGAGGGGACGATGACGAAAGAGGAAGCCCTCCTCTCGATGGAGCCGGACCAGGTAAGCCACCTGCTCGCGCCCGTCTTCGACCCCGCGGCCAAGGATGCCGCGGTGGCCGCCGGGAAAGTCATCGCCCGGGGCTTGAACGCGGGCCCGGGAGCCGCCGCCGGCAAAGTCGTCTTTTCCGCGGAGGAGGCCGCGGCGCGCGCCCGCCGGGGCGACAAACTCATCTTAGTCCGCGTCGAGACCTCGCCCGAGGACATCAAAGGAATGTCGGCGTCGGAGGGCATCCTCACCGCGCGCGGCGGCATGACCTCCCACGCCGCGCTCGTGGGGCGCCAGATGGGCAAGGTCTGCGTCGTCGGCTGCGGCGAGCTCCGCATCGACTACGGCGAGCGCCGCTTCGCCGCGGGCGACGTCGTCATACACGAGGGCGACGAGATATCGCTGGACGGCTTCACCGGCGAGGTGATAAACGAGACGTTGCCGACGATTCCCTCCGAAATAATCCGCGTACTCCTCGACGAGACCCTCAAGGCCGAAGAGTCGCCCCTCTACGGGAAGTTCGCGGAGTTTATGGCGTGGGCCGACGACGCCCGGCGGCTGGAGGTGTGGACCAACGCGGACCAGCCGGACCAGGCGGTTACCGCGGTCCGCTTCGGCGCCCAGGGCATCGGCCTTTGCCGCACCGAGCATATGTTCTTCGGCGGCGACCGCATCACCGCGGTCCGCAAGATGATTATGGCGGAAGACGAGGCCGGCCGGCGCGCGGCCCTCGCACAGCTCGAGCCGATGCAGCGGGAGGACTTCGTGGGTATCTTCCGGGCGATGGCCGGGCGGCCGGTCGTCATCCGGACCCTCGACCCGCCGCTCCACGAGTTCCTCCCCCACGAGCCGGCGGCCCTCGAGAAATTGGCCGCGGAGATGGGGGTGGCGGCCGAGGCGCTCGCCGCGAAGCTGGAGGCGTTGCGCGAGGCCAACCCGATGATGGGCCTCCGCGGCTGTCGCCTGGGCATCATCTATCCGGAAATAACCGAGATGCAGGTGCGCGCGATCATCGGCGCCGCGGCGGCGTGTATCAAAGAGAAGACGCCCGTTAAACCGGAGATAATGATTCCTCTCGTGGGCCACGTGAACGAGCTCCGCAACCAGGCCGCGGCGGTCCGGGGCGCCGCCGACGAGGTGATGAAAGCCGCGGGCGTGAAAGTTTCCTATAAGGTGGGAACGATGATCGAGGTCCCGCGGGCGGCGCTGACGGCCGACGATATCGCGACGGCCGCCGACTTCTTCTCCTTCGGCACCAACGACCTGACGCAGATGACGTTCGGCTTCAGCCGCGACGACGCCGGCGTCTTCCTCCGCTACTACCTCGGCCACGGCATCCTCGGCGAGAACCCGTTCCAGACGCTGGACGTCGCGGGCGTCGGCGCGCTGATGCGGCTCGGCGTGGAGAAGGGCCGCGGCGCGAACGCCGAACTGGAAGTGGGCATCTGCGGCGAGCACGGCGGCGACCCGGCGACGATAGACTTCTGCCATCGTATCGGCCTGAACTACGTCTCCTGCTCCCCCTACCGCGTCCCGGTCGCGCGGCTGGCCGCGGCGCAGGCGGCGATAAAGGCCGGCGCGTAAATATAACTGTTTAAAAACCCCGCCGGCAACCGTCGGCTTCTACGGAGGTTTCACATTGGCGGCAATGAGGTCTATGCGCGAGGGAATGAAGCCGGTGATGTGGGCGGTGGCGGCGGCGTTCGTCGCCTCGCTCTTCTTCGTCGGCGCGACGACGCTCAGAAAAATCATCCGCGGCGAGAGCGGCGGCGCCGCCATCGTCGTCATCGACGGCAAGAAAGTCGGCCAACAGGCGTTCGAGACGGTCTTCTTCCGCGAGCTCCAGCTCCGCCTGCGCGACTACCAACGCAAGTCCCAACGCCCGCTGGGCGAAGAGGAAGAGCGGTCCCTCCGGCTCACCGCCGCGGGCGCCGCGGTCAACCAGATCGTCCAGAAGGAGCTTATCCTGGGCGAGGCGCGGCGGATGGGCCTTCGCGTCACCAACGAGGAAGTCCGCGCCATAATCCTCCGCAACCCGAACTTCCAGACGGACGGTAAATTCGACGAGCGCATCTACGAACGCTTCCTCGCCGAGCAGACCGGAATGACGCCGGGTGAGTTCGAGGCCGAAATGCGCGATTATATCTTGATGGACCGCGTCTTCGCGCTCGTAGGCGGCGCGGCGCGCATCTCGGACGAAGAGGCCCGTCGCCGCTACGACGAGGCGAGCGAGAAGGTCCGCGTCGCCTACGCGTTCCTGGCGGCCGCGACCGCGGAGCCGACGGCGCCGCCGAGCGACGAACAACTCAAGACCTATTATACCGCCCACCTCGATAAATACCACCTCGGCCAGCGGGTCCGCATAAAATACGTCTTCATCGACCTCGCCGAGCTCAGGAAAAAAGTGAAAGTCGGCGAAGCCGACGTCAAGGATTACTACGAACGTAACAAGAGCATCTACTTCGACGCCGGCGAAATAAGATGTCGGCATATCCTCTTCGCGGTAAAACCGGGCGAGCCGGAGAGCGCCTGGCGAGAGGCGGAGAGGAAGGCCAAGGCCGCGGCGGCGCGGGCGCGAGCGGGCGAGGACTTTGGGAAGCTGGCCGCCGAGCTGAGCGACGATAAAGCCTCCGCGTCGCGCGGCGGCGACCTCGGCTACTTCGGCAAAGGGAAGATGGACCCGGACTTCGAGGCCGCGGCGTTCGCCCTCAAGGAGGGCAATATCTCCGGGCCGGTCAAGAGCATCTTCGGCTATCACGTCATAAAACGGGAGGCCGATATCCCTCCCTATGCGGAAGAACACGATAAGATAAAGGAGATGCTTGTAGAGCGGGCCGCGGACGAGCAGGCGACGACCACGGCGATGGAGCTCCGGACTCGCCTCCTGGGTGGCGAGGGCGTCTTCGAGGCCGAAGCCAAAACGCGGGGTCTTAAGGTGAAGGAAGCCGGCCCGTTCGAGGCCGACGCGGAAGTGAAAGGGTTGGGCCGGGCGCCGCGGCTGGCCGAAGAGGCGTTTAGCCTCGAGCCGGGGGCCGTCGGTTCGGTCATCCCGCTCGCCGCCGCCGCCGGCCCGCCGGGGACGGCGAAGCCAACCCTCCGCGGCTACGTCGTCTACCAGCTAACGGCGAAGCTGGAGCCCGGGCCGGCGCCCTTCAAGAGCGTCCGGGACCGCGTAACGGCCGATTACGAACGGGACGCGGCGCTGGCGGCGACCGCGCCCGCCGGCGCCGAACTCGCCGCGCGCGCTCGCGAGAGCGGCGATTTGGAAGGGGCGGCGCGCGCCGCGGCGGCGAGCTACGCCGAGACGAAATCTTTCACGAGGGCCGCGCCGCCGCTGGAAGTCGGCTTCGATAACCGCGCCTTCATAAAAGCGGCGTTCGCCGCCAAGGTCGGGGAAGTCGTCGGCCCGGTTCGCACGCGGCGCGGCTTCTACGTCCTGAAAATATTGGAAAAGGAGGCGCCGGACGCGGCGCGCTGGGCGACCGAGGGAGAGCAATTCCGCACGCGCCTCCGCGAGCAACTTCAACGTCAGATACTAAGCGCATGGTACCGCAACCTCGTCGCCCGCGCCCACGTGGAGAACAACCTCAGCGCCTACTTGAGCGCCGCGGAGGGGACGGCCGAACGCCAGGCGCCGCCGGGCCTGCCGCGTAGCCCCCTCTTCTGAGATGGCCGCGGACCCAACGGCGGCGGCTCGTGTCGGAACGGACGAGTCCGGGAAGGGCGACTACTTCGGGCCGCTGGTCGTCGCGGCCGTTTGCGTCCGCGGCCCGGCGGACGAGGAGTTCCTGAAACGGCTCGGCGTCCGCGACTCCAAAAAGATTTCGGACGGCCGCGTCGTCAAGCTGGCCGCGGCGATTACGAAAGAACTCCCGTACACGCGGGTTGCCATCGGGCCGACGCGCTACAATGAGCTCTACGACAAAATCGGCAATCTCAACCGCCTCCTGGCCTGGGCCCACGCGCGCGCCCTCGAGAATATCCTCGCGGAAGTCCCGACGGTGGCGCGCGCCATAACGGACAAGTTCGGCGACGAATCCTACGTCCGCCGGGCGTTGATGAAACGGGGCCGAACTGTCGAGCTCATCCAGAAGGTCCGGGCCGAAGAGGACCTCGCCGTCGCCGCGGCGTCCGTCGTCGCGCGCGCCGAGTTCCTCCGCCGCCTCGCGGCGCTGGCACAGAAGGTGGGTTTGCCGTTGCCTAAGGGCGCGTCCGCGGCGGTGGAAGACGCCGCACGCCTTATCGTCCGGGCGAAGGGACGGCCGGTCCTAAGAACGGTCGCGAAGGTCCACTTCAAAACGACGAGCCGGCTCGCGCTGGACGACGCCTGAGGATGAAAGCCGGGCCCGACGCGGGAGGTAGGATTATGGCGGGACGGGTAATATCCGCGGCCGCGGCCGCGGCGATGCTTGTGAGCGTTGCTTGCTACGAGCCGACGCCGCAGCCGGAACCCAAGCCGATGTGGGTGTGGTTCTACGGCCCGACGAGCTCGGACCTCTACGACCTGGCGTCCACCGCCCGCAACGACGTCTGGGCGGTGGGCGTGAACAGCCTCGGCGACGGCGAGGTCCTCCACTTCAGCGCGTTCAACTGGACCTTCGCCGAGATGCCGCCGGTGAAAGTGGGGCCGCTCTATGCGGTGGACGCGGTCGCGAGCGGCGACGCCTGGGCCGCGGGCGGCGGCGACTACTTCCTCTATTGGACCGGCTCGGCGTGGAAGAGTTGGCCCCATCCCGCCGCCGGCAAAACGGTCTACGGCCTCGATATGGTGAACGACACCCTCGGGTGGGCGGTGGGCGCCGCGGGCCTCATCCTCAAGTTCGACGGCACCGGCTGGGCCGAAGTGACGTCGCCGGCGACGACGACGCTACGGCGGGTCCAGGCCCTCTCGGGCGGCTCGGCCTGGGCCGTAGGCGACGGCGGCACCGTCCTCCACTACGACGGCTCGAGCTGGCAGACGGTCGCCTTCGCGCCGACGGTGGACCTGAACGACCTCTACTTCTTCAGCGACAGCGACGGTTGGGTCGTAGGCGACGTCGCCTCCCTCTACCGCTGGGACGGCGCCGCGTTCACGAGGAATACCAGCCCCGACCCGGATATGAACTACCTGGCCTGTGCCTTCGTCGACGAGACGCTCGGGTGGGCCGGCGGCAACGAGATGCACATAGCCCGCTTCGCCGGCGCCGCGTGGGAGTTCGAGCAAAACCTCCCCAGCGGCTCGTGGGAAGTATACGCGATGCACCTCGTCTCCGACACGGAGGGGTGGGCCGTAGGCCCGCGCGGTACGATGATGCACTACCGCTGACGCCGGGGACGGGTCCGAACAGCCCGTAAAAAAAGAGCGGCTCCGCGGAGCCGCTTTCAATTCGGAGCGCCGGCGGGGCGCGGCCTTAAGGGGAAACGCTCGGGCGTTCCCGCGCCTTGAACGAGAAGTGGTCGCGGACGTTCTCGCGGAGTAGCTGCCAGAAGCTTTTATCGAGGTAGGAGCGGATCGCGACGTAGCACTCGTCGCACTTATTGCTCGCGGCGAAGTCGGCCGCCATCTGGCGGTGCTCGAGGTAGCGGCAGAACTGCATCGAGCACGGCTGGAGGTAACCGTCGGCGGTGACGACGACGAAGCGGAGCCCCGCGGCGCAATTGGGCATGCCGCCGCGGACGAAATATTCGTACGTCTCTTCCAGCGTCGTGCAGGAGTTGACAATTCGGCCGGCGGCGTCGCGGTCCTTGCGGGCAATTACGCGGTCGAACTGGCGGCGGAGCTCGGCGAGCTCGTCCGGCGCCGTTATCATAAGGGACAAATCGCCGGTCCGGCGGGGCGAGTAAGCGCTGAACGAGACGTTCACGCCCCACCGCTCGGCCAGCTCGCAGATGTCGTCGATATGGACGTAGTTCTCGCGGGTGATAGCGGTGTTGAGGACGATGTCGTCGAAGCCGAGGGCCGCTATGGCGGGCACGACTTCGCTGAGCCGGGCGGACAGGCCGGGGTGCCGGCGGAACGCGTCGTGGCGGTC